>JAYVHC010000966.1:0-7873 GCA_043771575.1 Planctomycetia bacterium | reverse complement strand
CTGACTTTAATGGCGATGGGGCTCTCGACTTTTTCACCACTACTTTTAGCAACGAACTGCCCGTGCTGTACAAGAACGATGGCGTTGGCAACTTCGCAGATGTCACAATTGAGTTTGGCGCAGGGGTGAATTTGCTACCCCATGCTAACTGGGGAACGGCGTTCTTTGATGTTGAGAATGATGGCGATCAAGACTTGGTGATCGCCAACGGCCATACCGATCCCAATGTTAGTAGCTGGGCCTATACGACTGCCTGGAAGGTTGCAAATACGATGCTGCTGAATGGGGGCGACGGCCACTTCACGGACATTTCGAAACACTGCGGCAGCGGGTTCTTACCTGTCGAAAGCAGTCGCGGTGTGGTGACTGAAGATTTTGATGCGGACGGTGACCTTGATATTATCTTTTTGAACGCGCTCGCTCGACCGACTGTCATCCGCAACGATTCCAAACCCATGCACCATTGGTTGCAGTTAGATTTGAAAGGCAAATTATCGAGTCGTGACGGTACCGGTACGCGAGTTACTGTTGAAGTGGCGGGCAAGAAAATCGTCAAGGAAGTTCACAGCGGTCGCGGTTATCAAAGCAGCTTTGGCCAACGGTTGCACTTCGGTTTGGGTGAGGCAAAATCCGCTTCTAAACTGAACATTCGCTGGCCCAGCGGAGAAAGCCAAGTCATAGTCGATGTGGCTGGTGATCAGATATTGACCGTCGTTCAACCCTAGAGGTTCAACCAACACTAATTTTGGGATTCTCGGATTGGGATGGCACAAAAGCGGGTTGAAATCAAGCGGTCACAGGCCATTTTTTTCGGCGCATTGATTCGCCCAAGTAGAGTTTTATTGTAGCCAATAGTGGTGGATTTTCCGGGCAATCCTTGCTTTCCACCCCCCCTCTCGGCGTGAGGCGTAATGTTATCGGAAATCCGTTTGCACGAGTCGTCAAAAGCGTGCAGACTTGAGTTCTGGCAAGGACGGCCGCGGCTGTTCCGCCACTGTGGCAACCAGCCGATGCACACAAGTTTGCATCCAGTGGTTTTCAGTGGTGATACCATGACTGACGTCGATCGCGCCTATAACATTGTACGCAAAGAGCTCGCTGAAGTAGGTTTGCTGGCGGAAGGCAAATACTTGGATCAGATCGAGCTGTGGATATCCGACCGCCCAAGCGAAGGCGAATCGGCGTACATTTTCGAAGCTCCTGGACCGTGGGAGAGCAAAGGTTATAAGCCTGGCGTAATCTATTTGCCGAGCGATACGCCCAACGTTCCGAATCTACCCGGCCTGACTTTGATCGATGTGATTCGTCACGAATTCGCGCACGCGTGGTATTACATCGACCCGAAATTCTTCCGCGAAGATTGGTTCGTGCGAACGTTCGGTGCCCAGTACAAGAACTGTAACCCGCGTGCTCTCGAAGCATGGAAACGTCAGTTGCAAAGTAATTTCGACTACCAGCTACGTTTATCGCGTTGCCGAAACGAAGAGACCCGAAAAAAACTCTACCGCAAGCTGCTCTACAAGAACTTCGTGTCCGGGTATGCCTCGAACTGTGCCTGCGAGGACTTCGCCGAGACATTCATGTTCTTTTTGAAGTACCGAAATTCGCTCGAACGATTCGCCGAAAGCCGACCCGTGGTGTACCACAAGCTGCAATCGGTCGAGAGGGCAGTAAATAAAACAGCGCGACGGCTGCGTTCGAACCGCGGTACAACTTGGCGCGTGCTGTCGGCTTAGCCAACGTAGGGTGGGTTGAGGCACGAAACCCACCGTCATTGAGTTTCGTTGAGTGGTGGGTCTCGTACCTCGACCCACCCTACTAGGCTGTTTAGGGCCAGAGGCTTCGGATGGGAATGCCAGCAGCGGCAAGCTTTGGCAACAACAGCTCGTCGATATCTGAGCGATCCTGGCGGGTCAAAATCCATTCGGTTCGGCTAGCCAGGAAGAACACCGCGCCGATGGCCAGTGAAGCCGCGACCGGGCCGAAAAGCAAAACTACTGGGAAGATAGCCAAGCTGAGCGTTCTGGCTCCCAAGCTGCAGCCCAGGCCGTGCATGCTCCGAATCGTCAGCAGCATCACCACGAAATTCGCAATCAACGTGGCAGTAACGGTTCCGTACAGCCCGAAGTGATAGATTAAGGGAAAGTTTAGCCCGATGTTGATTGCCAAGCCGATCGCCAAGTTAAAGCAAAACAGCTTGGCCCGTTCGGCGCAAACTAAATACGAAGAGGCGATCAAAAAGGTGCTTTGCCAGATACACTGGATGAATGAAAGCCCCAGAATTGACTGTGCATCGGCGTAACGGCCTGCAAAGAATCCTTCAAAGATAATGGGCGATACCAGTAGTGCAGCGACACCCAGAGCCGTAAACGTCAAACTGGCGACCGATAGGACCTGCATCATGCGGCGTCGGATATTGGCATGATCGCCTGCTTCCCAATCTGCGCTGAGGTACGGCAAGACCAATCCGCCGAGCATCAGGGCGAGACTGGTGACCAAATTCGGCATGATTCGCCCGCAGTAGTACTGTCCGACTAAGGACTGACCGACCTCCACGCCGCCCCGCGAAAAGTGCAGCAACATGTACCGATCGCTCATGTCGAAGGTGTTGGTCAGCAAATTGGTGAGCCAAAGGGCGGCGGCAAACGGAAGAATCCTAGGCCAAAGTTCGCGGTGAGTCAGCGTCCTACGCAGCACAAGTTCTTGACGGCAGTTCGTCCCGACGCTCCACAGGCCGAGCGACATTCCCAACAGGCAGGCAATTGCATAGGAAGGTAATAAAACACCCCAATCGTTCCCGAGACATAGCCAGAAAATACTGAGAATCGCAAAACTAGCGCCATTCGTAAATTGCATCCAAGAAATGGCTTTGACTTGACGCAACGACAGTGTCAGTTCGTAAACAACGTTGTAGGCAACCTGCGCTATGAGTGCGATGATGGTCCAAGCGACAACCCGAGTAGTGGCTTCGTCGCGATAAACCAGCCACGAAAACGTTTCGGGTGAAGCGAACATGGCTAGCGCGAGCAGTGCGGTGCTGAGCGCCATGATGGTCGCCGTGCGGGTCAGGTAAGTTCGCAGGCAACCGCGCTGGCGATAGTGCTCGACGAACTTTCCAAAAGAACCTGGCAACCCCAACACCAGCAACGGGGCAGCAAGCATGAAAAAGCTATTGGCCAGTGCCCAGTGTCCCAATTCGCTGTCGGTCAAGAACTGGCAGAACCCAAAATTCCTTACAAGTCCGACCACACGTTGACCCAAATTAATGATCAGCATTACCATCACGCCGCGCGCGAAGGAATCGCCAATCACAGTGGTTGGGTTATTAGGGTGGACAGCGGCGGTGGACATTACGGGGAGTTGCCGAGCAATTATTGACGTTGACGGGCCTCAACGCGGAAACGAATCCCTAAAACCTACTTCGCACAGCGAACGTGTCCAACAAAAGCAGCCGCACCAGAGAGATTTTGATACTGCAGGTGACGGTATCACTGCCAAATCCGTCCTTACAGATGGAATTACCGGTATCGCAGGCGGGTCGACGTTGCCGCGACGGAACTTTGTAAGTTACATTTGGTTTAATAGGGTCAGCCGAAGAAATGTCCTCGAATTGGGAGAAACTGGCAATAAGCTGTACGCGTTGAGCCATTTTCCAATACAGTTTTCCCATTCAGTTCCTTGTGCAAAGAAATAGCGAGAGAGCCTCATGCGACGGCAATTTTGGTGCATGGTAGCCATTGGTCTCGTCAGTTTCAGTGGACAATCAACGTCTGCGGAGGAACGGCTGACACGCGATCAACAGCGGTTTTTTGAAGCGAAGATTCGCCCCGTACTCGTCGAACACTGCTACGAATGCCACTCAGCCAAGTCGGATGAAGTGGGTGGCAAATTGCTGCTCGATACACGTGAAGGCATTCGCGCCGGAGGCGAATCCGGACCTGCGGTTGTACCAGGTAAGCCGGGCAGTAGTCTCTTGTTGCTGGCGATGCAGCACTCGGATGTCAAGCTGATCATGCCCCCCAAGGATTACGGTTCGAAGCTGCCTGCAGCCGTGCTCGCTGATTTCGAGGCCTGGATTAAAGCCGGAGCGCCTGACCCACGAGCTGGCGGGACCAAAAGCAAAACGCAAGTGGGTTCCGATGAAGCTCGCCAATGGTGGGCTTGGCAACCGCTGAAGCCTACACCGGTTCCCACGGTGATCGACAATCAAAACTGGGCGAAGGTGGACATCGATCGCTTCATCTTGACCGGATTGTTAGAATTAAAACTAGCGCCATCCCCTGACGCGGATCGTGTCACCTTGGTGCGTCGAATGGCCTTCGACTTGACCGGCTTGCCACCGTCAAAGCAAGATCTCGATAAGTTCGCTTTGGCTCATCATCCAGCGCCCATCGAAGAGCTCGTCGATCTGTATTTGGAAAGTGATCAGTATGGCGAGCGCATGGGCCGCCGTTGGCTCGACGTGGCTCGCTATGCTGAATCCACCGGCAAAGATGTCAACGTGGCTTACCCTCATGCTTGGCGTTATCGCGATTATGTCATCGACGCGTTCAACCAGGACATGCCCTTTGATCGTTTTGCGCTCGAGCAGATTGCAGGTGACTTACTCAAGACTTCCAACAAAGATGTAGCTGCAAAACAGACCGTTGCCACCGGCTTTCTGGCGATTGGTCCCAAGAGTCTTAGCGAACAAAATCCTCGCCAGTTCGCGGTGGATGTGGCTGATGAACAGATCGATGCCGTGTCCCAAGCCTTCCTTGGCGTCACGATCGCCTGCGCCCGCTGTCACGATCATAAGTTTGACCCCGTTTCGCAGCGAGATTATACCGCCATGGCCGGTATCTTTCTTTCGACCAAAACACACTATGGTACTGTGGGAGCCGTCGGCGGTCGCAATCGGACGGCCGCGATTGAACTGCCGAAAACGTATCGCGACCCACAAGCCACGCGCCAGTTAGATAAACAACAATATGATCAACTGAAGTCACGCGTCGATGAACTTGAAACCCAACGGCGAGAGTACTTGGCGGAACGTATCGAACAGCGACGCGCTGGCAAAGAAGGTTCGCCACCACCAAATTTCGTCCAAGTTCAAACGCAACTCGCACAGCTCGAAACGGCGCTCGAGACGCTCAATAGTGACGGTACAGCCAAAGCCCTCGCGATCGGTGTGGCCGATAAACCGGTTGCGTCTGCACCAGGACGCTTGCAACAACGCTTCGGTCGAGCGATGCAACCAGGCCAAGGTGGCCAACCCGGTCGCGGTGTGCCGCCTGAGATGATGGGCATCTTCGACAGCCCACAATTAATTCGCGGCGAAATTGATAAGCCGGGTGAGGTTGTTCCACGCGGTTTGCCAGTTTTCCTCGCAGGTAGCAAGCAAGCCAAAATTGACACACACGAAAGCGGTCGTTTGCAACTAGCCAACTGGATCACCGCCGAACGCAATCCTTTGACCGCGCGCGTCATTGTCAATCGGGTTTGGTCGTGGTTGATTGGACAAGGCCTTGTGAAGTCGGTCGATAATTTCGGCACCACCGGCGACTTGCCGAGCAATCAGCCGCTGCTCGATTATTTAGCAAAACGATTCATGGATCAGAAATGGTCGGTGAAGAAATTGGTTCGAGAGATTGTTTTGTCGCACACTTACGCACAATCAAGTGAGCATCGCGAAGAAGCGTTTCTAGTTGACCCCGAAAATGAATTGGTCTGGCGCGCGAATCGGCGAGCACTCGAAGCCGAGTGCCTTCGCGACGGTTTGCTCGCAGCCAGTGGTTCTCTGCGAATCGATCGACCTCATGGTTCGCTGATCTCGCGTAGCGGTGATGGCAACATCGGCGGTCGTCGCGGAGGCGGAGTGACGGAAGAGGAGATAACGAATGCTAACGATCCGCATCGTTCCCTTTATTTGCCGATCACGCGCAATGTTTTGCCAGATACTCTTGAGTTGTTTGACTTCGCGGACAATTCGATGGTCAGCGGCACACGAGCGACAACGATTGTGCCTTCGCAGTCTCTTTACTGGATGAACAATGCAGCGGTGGAGACCGAGTGCCGGCTGCTGGCCGACGAGCTGCTTGGTCAACTTCAATCGCGATCCGATATTGAGAGCTTAAGCAAGGGACGGCTAGCCAAGTCGCCTCCGCTGGCTGATGAGCACATCGAGCAATTTTTCAACGCGTTGTCATTAAGAGTACTTTCGCGACCGCCGATCGCAGAGGAACAGCGAGCGGCGATCGCGTTCGTTAAGCAAAAACAGAACAACAATACATCCCATCAAACGATTTGGGCTAGCGTCGCGCGCTCGCTTTTCGCCAGCGCCGACTACCGATTCCTGAAGTAGTGCTGCGGAGTTTTGAAGTTGCACGGTTTCGAGTGCCACTGGCTCTGCCAGTGCTTTCGAAGGGCCCAAATGTGAACTTCTAAATTCCGCAGCGCCGACGTCCCATCCGCAGATCCAGTTCCGCCAAACTCAACACTCGAGATTCAAGCATGCCAACTACAAAACTCTGCAATCGAGTCCTGCCGCTGTGCTCGCGCCGCGCTGTGCTGCAATCGCTGAGTTGCGGTTTCGGTTGGCTTGCGTTCAGCGATCTCGCACGGCGCACGTTGGCCGCTGATGTTGCGCCGGCAACTCACTTTGCGCCCACGGCAAAACGCGTGATCTTCCTGTGTATGCGCGGCGGCCCATCGCACGTCGATACCCTCGATTACAAACCCAAACTGATCGCTGATTCTGGCAAGCCTGGCAGACGTCAGGGAAGTCAGTTGCTAGGATCCCCTTGGAAGTTTCAAAAACGGGGCGAGAGCGGTCTGTGGCTTTCCGACTTGCTGCCTAACTTGGCCAAGCAGGCCGACCGACTATGTGTGCTGAATGCGATGCACACCGATGTGCCCGCCCATCCGCAGGCCTTTGTTCAACTGCATACTGGCACTTCGCGATTCGTGCGGCCATCCCTGGGCGCTTGGACGATGTACGGGCTCGGCAACACCAACGAGAACCTGCCGGGCTTCGTCACGATCACGCCACCCAACGGTTTTGGTGGTTCGCAAAACTATGGCTCAGGCTTTCTCCCCGCCACCAATCAAGCCACTCGACTCGGTAGCGAAGGACGTTCAATCACATCAGCTGTGATTCCGAATCTTCGGCGTTCGCAAGGTATTAACGAACAACGCACTGAACTCGATCTCCTTCAGCAGTTCAACGCGGCGCAGCGCAAAGCGGCTGTTCAAGATCCGCAGATCGACGGCATGATTGAATCCTTCGAGCTCGGTTTCCGCATGCAGTCGGAATTGCCTCAGTTGCTCAGCATCGACGAAGAATCCAAAGCCACCAAAGACCTGTACGGTATCGGTGATCGCGCCACGGATGACTTTGGCCGCAAGTGCTTGCTCGCTCGCCGCATGGTCGAAGCTGGCGTGCGTTTTGTAGAGGTCACTCACGGCAATTGGGATCAGCATTTCAATCTTAAGACTGCCCTCGCTAACAACTGCGAGAGCATCGACAAGCCGGCCGCTGGATTACTAGCCGATTTGGAATCGCGCGGCATGCTCAAGGATACGCTGGTCATCTGGTCCGGCGAATTCGGTCGCACGCCCCACGCGCAAGGCGATGATGGACGAGATCATAACAACGAAGCCTTTTCGTGTTGGATGGCCGGTGGCGGCTTGAAAGGTGGCTTGAGCTACGGAGTCAGCGACGACTACGGTTACGAAGGAGTCGAAAACCGCGTCTCCATTCACGACTGGCACGCCACCATTCTTCATCTTCTGGGCCTCGACCACGAGCGTCTAACCTATCGCTACGCCGGCCGCGATTTCCGTCTAACCGACGTGTACGGCAAGGTGATTCGCCAGATTATTGCCTAGCGCT
>JAYVHC010000965.1:0-2786 GCA_043771575.1 Planctomycetia bacterium | reverse complement strand
ACAGAATGCAGGAGGCGGAATGCATACGACAACGATGCTTAACGAAGAGAAAACGCGGGGCGTTTTGGATCAACCTTCTCCACTACCTAACACACTCTTTGAACGCTACCAGGCGCTGATTAGCACTGGGAAAGTGCAGTGGACTACTTACCACCGCTTGGAGCGCGAATTGGGTAGCGGGGGACAGGGTGTAGTCTACCTCAGTCGGCGCAAAGGAGCGGATGGCTTTACATTGCCAGTCGCGATGAAGGTCTTTTCCCCCGAACGTTTTTCCAGTGTATCGGCCTATGTCAAATCGATGGAACGCCTGGCGCGGGTGGCATCGCGGGTCGCCATGATTCAGCAAGATAACGTGCTGGATGTGCAAGATTTCGTTGATCGCGATAGTATTCGCGTGATGATCATGGAGTGGATCGATGGATACGATTTGCGCGAACTGATGAATCCCGTTCGATTGGCCATGGTTCGCGATCGATCGCAACCCAAGCGCTGGGAATACATTGACAGTGTAATCGCGACCTTTGGACCCGAGCAATGCCGATTCAAGGCGGGAGTGGCGGTGGCAATTGTGCGGGATTGTCTAGCGGCGCTTGCCGCGTTGCATCGCGAGCGGATCGTGCATGGTGACATCAAGCCGTCGAACATCATGCTGAAACGTACAGGCAATGCGAAGTTAATCGACTTCGGCTCGGCGTTTGAATTGGATAATTTGCCACCCACGCGAGCTTGTACGCCGGCCTACGCTGCCCCGGAGGTTCTTGAAGGATCCTGCTCGACGCCACGCAGCGATTTAGCCAGTTTGGGTTATGTGCTGATCGAAATGCTGGCTGGTCGGCCCTGCTTTTCAAGCGATCTGGATTTTGGCGAGTTGCTTGAGGCGAAACGGCGATTGCCTAGCGAATTACATAAGCTCTTGCCACCCGATGTGGTTTGCAACAATTTATTAATGAATCTATGCAGGCGGTTTGTTACCCCGGATCCGACGCGTCGTTTCCCAAGTGCAGAGGCAGCCGAGTTGTTGGAGGATGGGGCTGCACAGTTTCACCGCCAACTGGTCTTCGGCGATCTTGCAAGCGAATACGAACATGATATTCGCGTTTGGCTTGAGGAACTCCGCCAACTCGACGAACAAGTAGCAGCTGACGCTCCGGATGAGTCGACAGGATGGGATCTGTCAACCTAGTTCGCGTCACCCCCGAAATGTTCTTGCCAAAGGAGTTGTTTTGTCGAAGCTGCTCACCCATAAGTTGTGCAAAATGCTATGCTTACTCAGGTCCTGGGGGGTTTGTCGATAGACTGGAGAGAGAAAAGTGAGTACTGGTAACTTGTTTGTCGTTGACGATGAAGAGTCTATCCTTGCATCTGTAAAAGAGGTGCTTAACCACTTTGGTTACGAACCCAAGTGTTACTTATCAGGTGAGCACTTTCTTAGCGATGCGACGTTAGATGGGCCAGGCTGCGTCATTACTGATCTTAAAATGCCCGGCATGGATGGCGTACGTTTACAGCAACACTTAAACGAAATCCAAAGTCCACTGTCGGTGATCGTGCTTTCCGGGAAAGCCGATGTGCCGACCGTCGTTAACGTGATGCGCAAGGGTGCTTACACGCTGATGGAAAAGCCCTATTCGAGCAAGGAGCTCGTTGCGTCGGTTCAAAGCGCGCTCGAGGCCAGCCACCTTTATTCCCAAAAGCAGAGACAGGTAAGGCGCGTGCAAGGCTTGATTGCGACTCTTAGCGATGAAGAGCGAACGGTAATGAAACAAATGTTGGCGGGTGTGCCAAACAAAAACATGGCCACTGTTATGGACATTGGAATGCGTACCGTTGATCGACGACGCCAAGCGGTATTTAACAAAATGCAAGTGAGTACGATCGCAGAGCTGGCGACGCTGCTAAACTCTGCGTCGATCGACCTGGAAACTTTGGAATAGTAAGTGCATTAATCTAAGCGTACTACACATCGAGATAGGGTGCGATTTCGCCACGAAGTTCCGCGAGAGCATTGCCTGCAGCCCGCTGCTCGGCGTCCTTCTTATTGCGGCCCCACGCAGCGGTGAATTGGCGACCGTTGACTTCAGCCGCGATCTTGAAACTCTTGCTATGGTCCGGTCCCAGCTCATGAACTAAGCGATAGCAAGGTGCCGCGCCATGATCTTTCTGAGCCAACTGTTGCAGAGCGGACTTGTAATTACCAATCGAATGTCCTTGTACCGCTATGGACAATTCGTCCGCCAAAGTGCGAATGATGAACTCGCAAGCTGGATCCCATCCGCCGTCCAGATAAATCGCCGCGATCACTGCCTCGTAAACATCCGACAGTAAGCTCTTCGGAACTCCGGTCGACTGCTGCATACCGCGACCAATGATTAAACACGCTTCGAGCCCCAACCTGCGACTGACTTTTGCACACGTGCGACGACTCACCACCGCGGACTTTATTTGTGTCAATTCGCCTTCTTGGTATTCTGGATGGCGATTAAAAAGCCAAGCGCAAATCGCGAAACCTAGAATGGAATCGCCCAGAAACTCAAGCCGTTCATTGGATGCTAGTCGATTGCTAGCGCCAGAAGCATGTGTGAGAGCGGCCAAAAGCAGAGTCGGGACTTTGAATGCGTAGCCGATCTGGCGTTCGCATAGGGCCATTTTGTCGTCACTGGTGAGCCCTGGGGGCACGGATTCACTCATAACGTCGTAATCCGGTGTTACTCAAACGTAACTGCATGTGGAGTTTACCCATCTGTCATCGGAGCTCGAACACATTTCACCTAAAATTCCGTCGAGGG
>JAYVHC010000964.1:0-2291 GCA_043771575.1 Planctomycetia bacterium | reverse complement strand
GAGCTGGACGTCAAACTGGTCGTGATCAGCGATAACCTTCAAAAATACGAACAGCACATCAAACCACTTAAGATAAAATCTGAGTACATCGCTTGGAATCCGTCGGTGGTTGAGCAGGAATTCGCGCGCGCTTCAGTGGTGGTAATACCTAATCCACTGGAAACATTTAGTATTTGCAAAAGCGCGAATCGCGCCGTTTTAGCTCTGAAGCACGGGGTTCCGGTGGTTGCGACAGAAACTCCTGCCTTACGTCCACTAGCCGGCTGCATGGTGCTTGATGACTTTGAAGGCGGCCTGCGGACTTATCTTACGGACGGTCGAAAAGCCAAGGCGGATGTTGAGCTAGGCCAGCAGTTGATAGAAGTTCTTTATGGTCAGCCGCAGACTCTCAGTGCGTGGACTCGCGTGATCCGTCAAGCGATTTCAGGCTCGCAGGCTGCTAAGCGGGTCGCTTAGTTGGACACTACCACTTGGCGTTAAACATGTGGAATGCAAGCCCAAAGCGCAATTGTTGAAGTCTCGCTATTTGACTTAGGGGCAAAGCCCCGTTCGTTTGCCTAGCCCAGCCCAACGGGCTGGGTACAAAGAACAATACAAATCGTAGGGCCAACGGCCCGGCAGTTTGGTCGTTAGCAGCACGTGGGTTGACAAATGGCCGGACCTTCGGCCCTAAAGAACAATTCCGACAACACACCCAGCCCGATTGGGCTGGGCTAGGTAAACTGTTGGGCCCTTGGCCCGAAGAGACAAAGACAGGCATTGGCGGCTTGGTCGCAGGCGTGCTGCGATCCAGTTAATCTACGGGCAACCTCGGTGACGCCCACACTAGTTTGGTCTAGCGCCCGCAAATGCTCTTGGAGTGTCCTAACGGAAATGGTGCTCATGGACATCCACGAACCACAGGCGAGTTTTGCGACGCGGTTTGCGTTGTCGAACTGATCAAAGGCCATAGGCAAGACAATCTGTGGTACGCCAGCTGCAAAGCACTGACTGGTGGTGCCCACGCCGCCGTGGTGAACCACCGCGCGCGCTGCAGGAAAGAGCTTTGAAAAGGGCAAGTACTGTGCAGTTACGATGTTCGGCGGTAAATCCGCTGGGACTTCTTGGGGATTAGGCGAAATTAGAATGGCGGGCAGGTTCAATCTGCGACACGCTTCCGCGGCTTTGGTAAGAAACGGTCGGGCTTGAAAGTGGGCTGAACCAGGTGCAAAGACAACTGGCCTTTCAACGCCGAAGCGAGCGAGGATCTGTTGTAATTGTTGATCGACTTCGGGCGCAACACAATCGGCACTGTCGGTCAGCGGAAACCCGACCGTTTGAACTTGCTTGGGCAGATCTCGCTGCGGAACAGAGAACCAATCCGGAAACAGAGCGATGGCCAAGTCCGGTGACAACCACCAGTCTTTCATCATGCGGTGTACGGGACGAAGCCCAATTTTGCGACGCAGCGGGTTGATGTGCTTCAGCGCGAACGAATCGATGAAGTGGTCGGCGCAGCGGTAGGCGGCACGCAAGAGGTTCTTTGGCAATCGACCTTCGATGCCCAATCGCGTGACACGCGGCGGCGCGGTGAGCGAACGAAAAAGTACAGGCGCAAGTACAACCGTGACCAGTCTCGTCCTTGGAAAGCGATCGCGAAACACACGTCCAGCGAAATCCAAGAAATGACTGACGAGCAACGTCTCACCCGGCACACAGTTCTGAACCAACCACTCGTAATGTGGATTGAGTAATTCACCGAGCATCTTATCTAACAACAGCTTTGGACCGCGACGCGGATGCCAGATGTTTGGGTTCTTGACCAGGTCGTTGAAGTCCGCGTGCGAAGTTAATACACGCGTTTGCAGACCGGCTCGTTCGGCTAGCTGCAGGTAAGGCTCGGCAGCCAGAAACAAGACCCGTCGACCGCGGGCCTGCAAGCTGCGCGCGATACCGAGCATCGGATTCACATCTCCGAGACTGCCAGGGGCGGTAACAATCGTATCGTGCTGCATGAGTGGGCTAGTTTGACTTCGACAAATTCATTAATCCATCATTGCCTGTGATTGTACAGACGTTCAGTAAAATGGCTTTAGAAGCTCAGGTAATTTAGGGTCCCAATGTAGGGCTATTCGCACGGTGCAAACCACTTCTGCGCCAAAATCATTGCGATTTGCGCTTCCGGGGGAGGGTTGCGCTGGGCTGTTAAAAAACTGGTATTGCTACGTTTGGAGTATGCGCAAGTTTTGTTCCGGCGTCTTGAGTGGTTTCCAAGTAGGTTACCAAGAAGGTTTCCGCTGGCTTCATGCCAG
>JAYVHC010000963.1:0-2394 GCA_043771575.1 Planctomycetia bacterium | reverse complement strand
CATCGCGAACTGTGAAGAGGTGGCTCTGGTCCTCGCCGCGTCCGACGATCTCGCCCTGCTCGACAGTCCATATGCCCCCGGATTCAGGAGGGCTCGGCTTCCAACCAGCTAAATCCTTGCCGTTGAATAGTGATACCCATCCAGTATCCCTACCTGCTTCTCCGGCTGAATCAGCATTCAAGCTCTTAGTGGGAGCTGAGCTATCGTTAGTTGATTGCGATAGGCTGGTGTTTTCACTTGGCTCTGAAGGAACAATGCGCGTTTTATCGTGAGATTCCGCTATAAAACCGGGATTCGGGGCAGTACTTACCCATGTTCCCTTGTACCAAGTTTCAAATTCGGGCTTCAGTTTTGTGCTGTAGTCCGCTCTATCACGAAACAGTCGAATTCGAATTTTGTAGTCACTGAGACCTTCCAATTCTATGAAATCCCCACTGCGACCAACTTCGCGAAATCTGAAAGTTGTGCCATTGACGGCCTCCTCCCATACTCCTTCTGTGACCAACCTGAATTGTCCATTTGAATGTTCCCAAGTGGTGCGAATTGCACCAGGATTCGTCGGCGGCTTTGCGATACTCAGCGTAACAATAGTTGAGTTACCACCCTTAACGGAAACCTTGTCGCTGTGGATTTCGTTACCTTGATTGAGCACTCGTAGTTGATGACTCCCCGCGTCGATGCTGACCTCCGCTCTATCTTTCCCTGAATTCCACGTGATTTCGACCCTCTGGCCATCCACCAACACTTCAGCGTCGGCTGGCAGTTTCTCAATGACAATCGTTCCGTTGTGAGTCCGGAACGTGAAAGTAACAATCTGCCAAAGTGCAAAGAAAGAGAATACTGCGCCCAGCGCGATCACTGCTGGCGTAAACCATCGCGGAAAGTTTGGCTTCGCTTTTTTGCGACGCTTGCTTGTCGTCGGTTGCCATGAAACAGCCCGTTCTTCTCGCGCCGGACTTGCAGACGTTTCCAAGCTAGGCTGCGATTCAACTACACGACTGGCGACGTCTAACGATAACTCTGGAACCGGTGCCTCGACCGATGTGTCTCGGTCCGGTCCCTTTAAATCATTCACCGTGTTTGTTGCAACCACCTCGCCAATTGACTTGCCAGTTGCCGATCGATTCTGATTGACGAATGGTGTCAGTGCATTGCCCACTTCCGCCGGTGTCTGGTAGCGCTTCTTCAATTCCTTCGCCATCATTTTGCCAACGACAGCCGCCAACTCTGCCGGAACTTCGGGGCGGACTAGATTGATTGGTGTGGCTTCGCGCTGTGCGTGGGCCATCAACACAGCGCCATGTGTGCCGGTGAAAGGAGGCTTGCCGGTCAACATATGGTACAGCGTACAACCCAGGCTATAGATGTCAGCGCGAATGTCCGCTTTGGCGGCGTTGAGCGTCTGCTCGGGTGACATGTATTCAGGAGTCCCGAGCATCGTACCGTCTTGGGTCAACCCAGCCGCTGCTTCTTCACTTGACGCTTTCGCAAGACCAAAGTCCAAGATCTTCAATTGCAACTGGCCGTCGGCTTTGTAAACGATCACATTCGAGGGCTTGATGTCGCGATGCACTAATCCCTTTTCGTGTGCATGCTGCAATCCAGATGCTAATTGCTTGGCAAACGAACACGCCAAGCCAACCGGCAGACCATGATGCTTGTGGATGTATTTGTGCAGGTCCATGCCATGCACATACTCCATCGCAAAGACCATGAGGTTGTCCAGCGGCAAGATGCTGTACGACGTCACGATATTGGTATGGCTCAATTTCGAGACAGCCCGAATCTCGCGCAGGAAGCGTTCCTTGGCACCGTCATGATCCAGCAAGCGTTCGTTCAGAACCTTGAGTACTTCCAGACGGTCCATCTGCACATTCTTGGCCAAGTAGACCACACCCATGCCCCCGCGCCCAAGTTCCTTCGCTATTTTGTAACCAGGGTAGTTGGCCAATTGCGATGGAACGGACGAGTCACTGCTCGTCGACGGGTTGCTTACCGAGGCTGAGCTGACAACTTCTGCTTGCACCTTGACTTGTGCTTCGGCCGCAGAGCGCTGCTGGACCTCCCTCAGCCGTTTGAGAAATCCGTCGCCAGATTTGGAAGTAATTTTCTGAAGTAGTTCGGGACGCGACTCAAGAAAGGCAGCCAGCTTTGCGTCGACGGACGGTTCCAAAGTACCATTGATGAAGCCCTGCAGAATCGCTTCGTTGAATACCAAGCTGCTTGGGCGTTTGTTCTCAGCCAAGATATTCACTCCTACTAACGATTTACCCGTAAGTTGCTTACGGATGACAGTTTAACCCGGATTATTCATGGCGCGTAGCTACGTTCGCCAGAACGTGGTGAACCGCTTTGAGTTACAGCCACGTTCTGGCGAACGTAGCTACGACAGTC
>JAYVHC010000962.1:0-11489 GCA_043771575.1 Planctomycetia bacterium | reverse complement strand
CGAATCCCAGACTTCATGCGAACTCCACGCCCAACCTCCTGAGTCCTTGGCTGGTTCCGCTTCTTTGTATTGATTGAAACTCCCGCACGTCGCTGCGATCGCAAACACAGCGGTTTTTAAAAAGAGATTAATTGACACTTCTCGCCGATCGCCACCTCGAACACGCTCGTTCCCAGGCTCCTGCCGGCGGAGCCTGGGAACCAGATGGTGGTGTTCAGCGAGAAGTGTCGATTAATTTGCATCATTCGAATACGTGCATGAAAGGTTGCTGAAGAACTTTCGGTCGCGGAATCGTCGGTAGCCTGAACGATTTCGGACAAGTGCGAGAACGTCCGACTCATCGTCTGGCATGAATTAGGTTCTGTTCGATGGCATATTGGGGAACGGTAAAGGGAAGTCCTCCATCCCCACGTACCCAGAATACCCTTCGCAGATTAAGCCACGATGAAGGCTGTTTTATTATTCTGGTAACGCAAACGCCACGAGAGTTCCGCCGCGGCGCCGACCGCTCTTGCCGCCCCCGGCCGAAATGACCACATATTGTCGGCCGCCCACCATGTAAGTGCTTGGACTAGCGTTACCTCCAAAAGGCAACTTGGCCTTCCAAAGAAGCTCGCCGGTCTGCTTGTCAAAGGCGCGAAAGGTCTCGTCAGCAGTCGCTCCGATGAAGATTAAACCTCCGGCGGTAACAAGGGGGCCGCCATAGTTCTCAGTGCCAGTCGGCGGGATTCCCCTTGCTGACAATTCGTGATATTCGCCCAACGCAACTTTCCATTTGATTTCGCCTGTGTTGAGATCAACTGCGTTCAATGTGCCCCACGGTGGCTTGATCGCAGGATAGCCTTCATCGTCCAACCAACGACGAAATCCTCCAAAGGCGTAGGCTGGTCCTTTATCTTTAGCATCAGCAACCGCAGGCTGTGGCTTCTTGGGTTCGTCACTCGCTGCCTTTGGCGGCGCGCTCTTACTAAGTACGTAATCGAGAATTGCGACTCGCTTGTCCTCAGGCATGGTGTCGTACGATGGCATGCGTCCACGACCTTGCCGCGTCATCTGCTCGATCTCGGCGCGCGTCTTACGCTTGTCAATCTCGAGCAATGGCGGGAATTTCAATTCATTATTGCCCTTGAGATCCAAGCCATGGCACACGCCACAGTAGAGCACGTAATCCCGTTCGCCTGCACCAAGCTCGGTACCATCTGCATGACGAGTGTCAAGCATTTGCAACAGCCAAGGCATCTCATTAACGTTGACGTAGTAGATTCCGTCGGGATCAGCTGCGCCTCCGCCCCACTCCATCCCGCCATCGAATCCAGGGAACATCACTGTCTCTTTCAGACTTGGCGCTGGAAACGGCCCGAAGTTGGGAGCAGCTTGAATTCGGTCCAAAGTCATCTGGTAAGTTTGAGGTGAAATGTTTGATGCGTCCTCCTCGGTGTAGGTTTGTCGCATCAGGGGCGGAGGCTTTGTAGGGAACGGCTGAGTCGGCCAAGCTTGCTCGCCAATCAAATCGGATTGTGGAACCGGTCGCTCCTCGATCGGCCACAGTGGCTTACCTGTGACTCGGTCGAATACGAACAGCAATCCGTGTTTAGTTCCCTGAGCAACGGCATCGATCTGCTTCCCTTCGTGGTTCACGGTGAGTAGTACCGGTGCACAGGGTAAGTCTTTATCCAGCAGATCATGATGCACGATTTGAAAATGCCAAATCCGTTCACCAGTTGCGGCATTCAATGCAACGATGCTATTGGCGAACAAGTTGCTTCCGTGCCGTTCGCCTCCATAAAAATCCGGCTCAGCAGTTTTGGTCGCGGCGTAAACGATCCCGCGCTTCTCATCAAGCGCCTGCCCGCACCAAGGCATCAGACCAGTTGCAGTTTTATAAGCGTCCTCAGGCCAGGTGTTGTAGCCAACTTCGCCAGGTCGAGGAATCAAATGAAAGATCCATCGCTGCTCGCCTGTTCTGACATCGAAAGCGCGCAGCGCTCCCTTGCCACCAAGTCCGCCCAGGATCAACATATCTTTGTAAGTAACGCCAGGCGTGTTTAGTCCCGAACCAAGATTGATCGACCCTTTATCGCCAAACTCACGGATCGACTCGCCGGTCTTCGGATCGATGGCGAACAGAAATCCGTTTACCGCAGTGAACAATCGCTGCTCGCCACCAGTTGCGTTGGTCCAATAGACCAGTCCTCGCTGACGTGGGCTACCGGGGCCCGTGTGTTCCTTCGCGGGATCCCATTGCCAGAGTTCTTTTCCAGTGCCCGCCTCGAGTGCGATTACTTTGCGGGTCGCGGTTGGCGTGTAAAGTACTCCGCCCACAATCAAGTTGTTTGCCTGATACTCGGCCTCGTTCCCCGTTTCGTAAGTCCAAGCGACTTTCATTTTGGCGACGTTTTCACGGTTGATCTGCTGCAGCGACGAATAGAGATCCCGCTCTTTGCCTCCGAGATAGTTCGGCCAATCGACTTCCTGACCATGAGCCCGGTTAAGCCAACAGCAACTCACGAGCATCAGGGCAAGTTTGTAGTATGCGTTCATCAATCTTCTCTTTTTCATAAGTCAAAACTGGGACCGGCAGGCACTATTCGTTGGCATATTGCTAATGATAGATAAAAGATTCCGAAGCGTATGGTACCCGCCTGTTCCCTGATAGAATGTGCTGTGTGGCTCGCGTGCTGCAGCCACCGTCTGGCGACGGTAGCTACGGATTGCGACGGTAGCTACGCTCGCCAGAGCGTGGACGGACAGTTAGCTGGGGGCGTTCAGCATCAGCGAAGACGGCCACCGGCTGGCGACGGTAGCTACGCGAGATTCATGTTTGCAATTGATTGACTGTCGGAGGGGATGAGTTAAAATCTTGAGCATTTAAGATTTGCTGATTCTTGGCGAGCTGATTAGGGGAAGTAGGGCAGCGAACAAATGGGCATGTTTGATTGGCTGAAAAGCAGGTTCTCAAGTCGCGCAACGCATCTTGCGCTATACCGAAACGGCATGTCAAAGGCCAAGAAAGGTGACTTTGCCGGTGCCATTCTGGACTACACCGCCACTATAAAAGCAGTTGGAATACCCAATGATGTGCTGGGCATGGCACTCTACAATAGAGCACTCGCTTACTCCGCCATGCATGAAAACGAAAGGGCGGCGGAGGATCTATCAACGGTGCTAAATATGCCCGGATTGCCCGAGAATATAAAAGTAGCTGCAAGTCAGCGACAGGAACGAATACGGCGAAGGGAAACTTAACCGCTAGCCACCGCAAGCTATTATCCTCTAGCGGAACGGAATATTCTTTATGATTCGCAAATCTGCCTTTTCCAACGGAGAACTGCGATGGCTGTTCATTGGGCTGGTTCAATCGTGTAAGGCGGGATCGGTGATAACTCACTAAAGGACGATTGAAAAGGAACTTGACTTTAGAACTACACGGCAATCTGTCGGGATATCGTTCGCGGTATCTCTCGATCTACTGCCGACCGTCAATGGGCATTCGCCAAGGCAGCGCTGTTTTGCTCCCTGCAGGACAAATATCATAAAACCTGAGGGTTTTGAAGGGTCTGTCCCGTTGAAAGTTGCGTTTGGTCATGTTGTGCACCATCGCCACATTGCAGTTAGGGCAGCGTATATGGCCTTTCAATAATCCACCGTGCTCGCTTGGCATCCTGTTCCCACGATTGAATCCGTTCTCTCGGAGTTGCGATTGAACGCGATCGAAGACTTCTTCAACAACGATCGCCTGGTGTTGGCCTTGATCGGGGTCCGTCTTGTGCATGATCTTTACACTGTAGGTTGGGTTGGTCAGCAACGCCTGCAGACTGCATTTATCAAACTGTCGCCCGCCTTTAGGGAGCTCCATGTCTTGCGGGTAACCTTCATCTTGTCTTCGGCCTTGTCCGGCAGAGCGACGATCACCGGCACGGTTTTGCAACCGTTGGCCTTCACCCAGTTCTGAATGGTGTGATCCACTACCTGCCAAGGGTTCCAATGGAAGAGCGAGGCTCCTGCCGAGCTTGGCTTTGGTTCGGCAGGAGCCTCTCCCTTCCGGTATAAACAATGCTGCCGCTCGCCTAGAAGCGAGAAGGCAAGGCATATGAATGCGACTATTGGAACGAATAGGGAAACTATCTTTCTTCTGATCATTCTTTCCCTCATCCCTCCAACTTCGGCCTTCGTAACGGCGGCCGTAAGGTACTTTTCCTTCTGCTCGCCTTGCGTAACTTCAGCAAGCCTCGCAAGCAGCCCAACACTAAAGGCATTGTAGTTCCAGTTGGAGGCCAGCGGTCGCGTGATCGCCCAATCGCCGGCTTTGCGAGCAGCGGTGAGATACCGTTCGTCGCGAGTCAACTCCCACGCGCTGATGAGCGCGCGACCGCACAGGCCGTTGTCGAACTGCAAGCCACCGTCGGTCTGGTCATCGGGAATCCAGTCGTTGACGACAATCTCCGGATAGTCCTTGATCGCTCGCGCGACAATGTGTCCGACCTTGTCGCGCGGATTTAGCCCCAGCCCGACGGGAAACGGAAACACTCCGCTGGGGTGTTGCAGTTTGATCAACCAATCGGCACCTTCGCGCACCTCTTTTGAGAGCTTATCACGATGTTCGGGGAAGAGCAGCGCCGTGCGCGCCAATCCATCAAGCGGAAAGGCCGCTTCGCGCAGACCTGCGACCATCACACGCGGATCGCCTGTCGGATTCTTCACCCACGGCAGCCCTCGCTTTCCCCGCTCGACTTCAGCGAGCCACCACTCGCGAGCCTTTGCTGCATCAAACGGTGTGGATACGATCGGCGGGTAGTAGCGGGTGGCCGTTTCAGGATTCCCCGCCCATGGTCCAAGCACTAAGATCGATTTCGCCACTGCAGCCCGTACGGCCACGGCATCTTGCGCTGCGAGCGCTCGTTGGCCTTCTTTGAGCGCAGGTTGCACGCGTTTCACGACCTCACTTGGCAACCGCTCGCCGGGAACCTGCGCGGAAATTTGCCCGTAAGAGAGGTCAACGACCATGACAAGCAACACTGCAAGTGAACATAAGGAGTTAGATTTCATTTTTAGGTTTTCGCATTTGTTGGTCGAAAAACTTGAGGATCTCGGCGGTGGGCACATCACCGCCGAGACCAATCTCTAGTTCGATACTAAGGTGCGTCTTTCCACGGGCGTCACGCACCGTGGCCTCACAGCCTTTCTCCCTCATGCGCGCGGCAAAGCGCACATTCTCCGTAGATGGTGCTCGCGGCGTGCGACATAAGGTACCAGACAGACCCATTCTGACCCTGGAAATCACTACGGACTGACTGCAATAAAGCGATTTCGGACCGACTCGGCGATCTTCCGCCAGGACTCCCGTTGTTTCGGATTGAGGACTTCAGCGACTTCGTCCTCCATTGCCTGGAACTCGGCAAGCATCTCATTTGCTCCCTTGCGTCGGACATCCAACATACGTGGATGCCGCCGTTCTATGATCTCTTCAAATTGCAGTGTCTGTTCCCCTGTTAGGTTCAGTAGTGTGCGTAGTCGCGGAATAATGTCCTTTACCAATGCGTCTTCATTTTGACGATAGTATTCCAGGCGGGCATGGAGTGCTTTGGTCGCGAACATCGCCCCAACAATCCCACCGGCCACGAAAACGAGCAGCAAGACGCCTATCTGTATCCATCGAGGCAAAGCGCGACGAATCCGTGGCTCCGGTATGGTTGGCGAATTCGTTATAATATTCTGGGTGACCATAATTGAGTCTCTTTTGACTTACGGAAGGTAAGCCGCCCAGGGCTCGTTCAAACATTGCCAAGCAGGGAAGTATGCCACCAGTACTGTCGCCGCGAGGGCCAGAGCTGCGCTGGCGAACACAATCGGTGAGTAGTCCACAGGAGCAATAAAGGGAAGGCGGGTAAGTGTTCGCATTACCTGCTCACTCACTTCTACAGCCGGCACGGGCTCGGATCTGGCTGCTCTTGATAAATCAGCCAAGAGTTTGTCAACGTTGTTCATCATTTGGATTCCTCAAGAAGTCGCTTCAGTCGTTTGCGGGCGCGGTACGCTTGTACCTTCACCATCGTTTGCGACCAACCGGCCAGTTCTGCCGCTTCTGCAACGCTACACCCATCCCAGTAAAGTAATATCAAAACAAGGCGATCTCGGGGCCCCAAAACGGAGAGCAAATCTCCGAGCAATTCACTGGCTCCGATTGATGACGTCTCTGCTTTGCTTCCAAGCAACTCGATGCCTTCATTGATCTCTGCCAGCGAGATTACTGACTTTCGCTCTCGCGTTCGTTTCGACCAAAATCGGTAACCGACACGCACTGCGATCTTGCGTAGCCAATGGAGCAAAGGTGCAGTTGAGCGGTAGGACTTTAAGCTGAGGAAAGCTTCCACGAACACATCGTGAACCAACTCCTCGATGACCCTAGGTTGCCGCGAAAATCGCTGCATCTGCTGAGCAATCGCCGCTTGATACTTGCTGACTATCCGTTGATAGGCATTGTGGTCACCATGCAGCGTCGCGTCGACTGCACCAATATCCCCAGTGCATGCCGAAATCTCAGTGCATGCCGAAATCTCAGCGCATGCTGACGGTTGAACAGGGGCGCGATCGTCCGTTGCCGTCATCAGCAGTCCTAAAATTGTGCGCTGAAGCTCAATGCCGAGCAGCATCCATTCCTGATCACGTTGGAGTATTGATTCCATAAGTTACAAGTGTATCAAATGAGCTTGGTTCTAGACCACTGAAAGCCAGGAACCAAGCCGTCGACTCAAGATTCTAGATCACCGTGATCTCTACTTTTTGCCTGCGGGTGGTCCGAATCGCAGATCGCCATCGGCAGGTGGTCCACCGCGACGTGGCGTACTCAAGATTACCTTAGCGATCTCCGCTGCGTTGATACTCTCACTGCCATCGGCGTCGGCAACAACAATCCTAGCCCAGATCGGTTCGGGGACTTCATCAACCGTCAACTCGCCATCTTCGTTGGCGTCGAAGCTTCCAACCAATTGAGCGGCCGAGTAACTGGCAACTTCAGCCTGCGTTACCTTGCCGTCTTTGTCTGCATCAGCCGCTGAAAGAAAAGTCCATGCCGCTGCTGGAGCTTCCTCGGCTGTCAGCGCAGCGTCTCGATCGCTATCGAACAGTTGAAACATGATTCTTGCTCGCATCCACGGAGGGCCACCTCCGGGCCCGGAGGCGGAGCCGCTTTCAGGACGCTGAGCGAAAGCGTCCCCCATTAGTAAAGACGTAGCCAATACTGCCAACAAACCTGCCGTTCGTGTCGCCATTTCACAATTCTCCACATCGAGTTCCAGACTTGAGCCGGTCGGAAGTGACCTTAGCTCCTCGTGAAGAAAGTGGTGATGAAGGCCCGTTCGGTTACACCTTGGCAAAACTTTTCTCAAAACTTCCCAAAAGAACAGCAGATGCGAACACTCGATGCCGCCGCAACCCCGCATTGGATCGATGCATATTGAACGTCGCTCGCATCTTATTGTACTCCCGCACGCTTAAAGAGTTGGCCGTAACGGGAGTACGGAGTCAACTCAAAATGCAGGCCAAGAAACGAAATAGGTGCGGCGCGAACTAATATCAGCTTACTCCATCCGTGTTGCGGGTGGCAAGTTGCTTCGAGCCGGTAGCTTACGAATTCTCGCAACTGACCCTGCAGTGGATATCCCGCAGCAGAGGTCCAACCGAAGACCTTCGCAGCTACCGGTTTGCTTTCCGCTTACGAACCCTCAGCTGAAGTTCGGCAACGACTATCAATAAGTATTTCCGATCCGGAAAGCTGCTCGAACGTATTTACTCAACCCCGTCACTCAAACAAGGTCAACGATGAACCAACCACATGACAACGCAAACGCTGGGCAGGAGCGAACTTCTCTGCCGGAGTCGATCCTAATCGGCATGGAGTGCCCTCAAGTACGCATTTTTCCAGTCAATCCGCTGGCACTTTCAAACTATCGCAAAGCCTTCGCTCCAGGTGGTGGCAAGAACGATCCCGTCGATGCACATCTACTTATGCAGTTTCTGCAACACTACCGCGAGCAGTTGCGTGAGCTAAAAGTCAACTCGCCACAAACACGTGAGCTCGCAACGCCTCCGTGCCGAATTCTGTCAGCATAAGCTGCAATATGACGAACAGAACGGTGAACGCGTGACAGCCGAGCGAACCGAGTCGCTCTTCCGCAGCGAGTTGAGATTCACCCAAACTATACGGGGTAAATCTGAAGCAGATTTAAGCAAGTAGTTCGAACATGTTCATTGAGATATGCGTTTCGCCTTCTGTGCTGCGCCATTTTGATGGAGTGTAAGAGCGTACGCGGGCCCTTCGGCTCGAAGATAAAACTCCAGTTTTGCATCAATACCGCGATAAGACCATTTCGTAGGTGAGTCCGCGAAGACCTCCTGCGTCGGCTGGTTCGTGATGCCTACCATCAGGTGACCATCCTTATGCTTCACGTCAAAGATAAAGTTGGGCGTGAGTTGATAACGGCCGACGAGACGCTCAGGTGTGACCTTGCTTTGATCGGCAGCGGGCTTCGCATCCTTAGCGGCGGCAGCATATTTCGTCATAAGATGACCGATCATTTCGTCACAAGCTGGGAATGCTTGCTTTTCCCCAGTGTTTGTGCAAACGACGGCAGCAAAGTCTGCATCGGGTAGGATCCAAATCAATGACAAGGTATTGGTGTTGGATCCAGCATGGTTTAGCGCCGGACCGTTAGGCGTATCGATACAAATCCAACCACATCCGTACTTGGTACCTGGGATGGTATAGTCGACTTGAGGCTGGTGCAGATGATCGAAACTATTTTGAGACCGGAGCACCGGCGCAGGCTTACCGGCCAGTTGCCAACGCGCGTACTTGGCGTAGTCTTCGATCGACACGTGCACTGTACCTGCGGCCGCATAGACAGAAGGGTTCTCAGCGCCTAGGGTCCTTGGATCAACAGGCTTGCCATTATCTGCTTGATGGCCCCACAACAATGGTGGCTTAAGTTGTCGGGCAGATTCCATGGATCGAAAATCTGCCGACTGCATTTCCAATGGATCGAAAACGTGCTTCTTCATGAGTGACTCAAACGAATCCAGCCCGCGTGTTTCTAGCATGGCCGACGCGATTGCGTACCCAAGATTCGAGTAGGCGAACTTACCTTGCGGCTGCGATGGTGCTTTAGAAAGCGCAAGCTTGAGCATCTCTTTGCGCTCCAAAGTTGGCGACTGCTTTTCCTCGAAATGCTTTGCCCACGCATCACTTGCAAGATCCGAAACATTGCCCGTCAAACCTCCTTGATGTGACAAGAGTTGGTCTAGCGTGACTTTGCGTAGTTTGGGATGAAGGTCTTTGTCAGTCGCTTTAGGCCAAACATCACCAATGGTCGTATCCCATTCAATCTTGCCAGCTTCGACCATTACTGCTGCCAATGTGGCCGTCATGGACTTGGTGTTTGAACCAATTGGGAACCTGTCTGATAGTTCTACTTTGTCGGACGTTCCACGTTTGCGAACTCCAAAGCTGTCCGACGTCACTAGCCCTTTCGCGTTAACCACCGCAGCGGTCATCGCCGGCACATCGTGCTTGCGACAAATCTCAGCCAGCTTTGTGGCCATTTCCTTTGATTGGTCTTGAGCCCGCCCGATCGAGCAAATGCAGGCCGCAGCGAATAGCGATAGCAACACAACTGTTTTCGCGACAGATAAGAAACGTTTCATTAGGATATCCTTGATGTAGAAAGATGCAGTTTGGCTGATTGCTGGTCACAGGCACCGAGACCTGGCCAGGGAGTTAGTAGTCCGATTGTTGTCGGTGAAGAAGTTTTTGTAACTGCGTTTTCGGGGGTGGGACCGAAGGCACAATCGTCGGGCGAGCCAGCAAAACTTTTGCGATCCCTTGTTTGTGTGGCCCGGAAATCCGGTGGGATCAAATGGCAGCGATTGCTGGAGCCACCTGTGGCGGAAGCATCCAGGGGATTTTTACACTGCCGAATGCCTGTTTCGTATTGCCGTTTGTTGAACCGCTGGGACTCATGATCACGGCCGCTTTGATCCGGTCGTCCGTGAATCCCTTTCCCAATGGCGCCACACGACGTATATTCATTGTATCTACACCTTTCATGGAGCGGAAAATGTCGACTGTACAGAAATGGGGAAATAGCTTGGCGATCCGCATTCCACAGGCGCTCGCGGGGCAATTGGACGTTTGCGAAGGAACGGCTGTGGAATTGCATGTTCGAGCAGGCGAATTGGTCGTGCGCCCAAGCGTTCTAAAGAGACTCAGCTTGGGAGAATTGCTTAAGAATTGCAAACCTTCCCAGTTGCACGGAGAAACCGACTTTGGATCTGAGGTCGGACGTGAGGTGCTTGATTGAATCGGAAATCCATCACCTATGTTCCCGACCGTGGCGATTGGGTCTGGATTTCGCCCAGTCCCACATCGGGTCACGAACAAGCCGGTAGGCGTCCAGCGTTGGTCGTAAGCCCCAAGAGCTACAATCGGAAAACTGGATTGTGCATCCTGTGCCCCGCAACCCGCCAGGCCAAGGGCTACGCATTCGAAGTGGAGATCGCAAACAAAGACGGAACTTCCAGTGTGGTGCTTGCGGACCATCTGCGAAACGTCGACTGGAGGGCTCGAAACATTGAACTGATTCATCGCGTTTCTACCTCCGAATTAGCTGAAGTTGTGGCCAGGGTCGAAGCACTGCTCGTGCATCCCGATGCTTGAGCACTACCAAACATCATCTTGTCTCATTCATGGATTCTGGTTGCGATTGCGAAAATTTTTCAATCGCTCGGCTTCGTCGCGTGAAATCGAGCCATCTTTATTCGTGTCGAGCCGCATCAGGAGTTGCCTTTGGGCTTCGGAGTTGCTGACACAACAGGCGATTCGTTTGCAAGGACAGCCTCGATCGCATCCGCTAGATAGCGGTGTCTTGGCGCATCAATGGCGTAACCAAATCCGTATTGGTCATCATTGGCTCCGTGATAAAACACTGTTCGAGCCGCATCAAGCACGATGACATCGGTCGTGGATTTGGCCTTCACGGCACGGGCAATATTTCCATCTAAGTCACTTTAGTACACGACAAGGAGGCCAATTGATGAGTATACATTCTGTTGAGGATTTTGCCTGTGGTAGTTGGAAAAATCGTAGTGTCGTCGCAAGAGCAATTGACGTTGACTAAACCACCGATACGGGTCTGTTACTGTTTGGTCAGTTCGATGAGAAACTTGGATGGACGTCACAAGCCAGCCTACAATTTCGCGGCTTGAGAACGCAGTCAAGCCCGGAGATCTTCTGCAGATGGACAGGAACCGTAGTGTGGACAGGTTTACCCTGGGCTGCGAAGTATTTGGGGTTGTGGAGCCTTTAGAGTTGCGCGACTTTTCATCCCAAAGGGATATCCGATAATAGCCGGTGGTTGAGCGGAAGCGACACCAACGGAAAAAATGATGCGTGCAGTTTGTTCATCGTCAAGCACTGAAGCGTTTTGTTGATTTTC
>JAYVHC010000961.1:0-3488 GCA_043771575.1 Planctomycetia bacterium | reverse complement strand
GAATGTGGGCAATTGGAATTGGCGGTCGCTGCGTTCGAAGGAACGCTGCAACAATTCGCCGACTACGCCGATGTTCATTTCCATTTAGCGCGCGCGCTCGACGATCTTGGGCAATCGTCAAAAGCCAACCCGCATTGGCAGCGCTTCATCGAGTTGGCTCCAGCCAGCCCCTGGGCCGAAGAGGCGCAACATCGACTCGCTCAATTATCACCTGCTCTTGATTTGTAGATTGACAACTGGAGCCGTGATGACCAAACGAGTGCTTGTGACGGGCTATGGAGGTTTCTTGGGCTGCACGATCGTTCGCCAATTGCGAGAACACGGATACGCCGTGCGCGGTATCGCGCGTGGCCACTATCCGCAGATGGAACAACTCGGGGTCGAAGCGGTCCGTGCCAGTATCGTCGACCGAAAAGCCGTGATGACAGCGTCACACGGTTGCGATGCGATCATTCACACCGCCGCGCTCGCGGGTGTGTGGGGGCCATGGCGCGACTATTATCAAACCAACACGCTCGCCACTTCCCATCTGCTCGAAGCCGCTGTGACCCATCAGGTGCAAGCCTTTGTCTACTGTAGCAGCCCAAGCGTAACCTTTGCTGCCCTACCGCAATCAGGCATCGATGAGAGCACTCCCTACCCAGCGCGCTGGCTGTGCTTTTACCCTCAAACCAAAGCGCTCGCAGAATTCGCGGTTCTGCAGGCTTCTAAGCGAGGTGCGCTGCACACCTGTGCGCTGCGCCCGCACTTGATATGGGGTAAAGGTGACCCCCATTTGTTTCCTCGCGTCATTGAGCGCGCTCGCAGCGGTAAGCTCCGTCGCGTCGGCGATGGCCGCAATCTGATCGATGTGGTGCATGTCGAAAATGCCGCTCGCGCCCACGTGCTGGCGCTGCAGCGCCTGCTCGCTGGCGATAAGGCCCTCAACGGCCAAGCTCTTTTTATCACCGATGGTCAACCGGTCGCCTGCTGGGACTGGATCACCCGCATCCTCAACTCCGGCAACGTCCCCGTACCGCAACGTTCGATCTCCTACCCAGCCGCCTACCGCTTGGGCGCTGCGCTAGAAGCCATCTATTGGACGTTGGGTATCCGCAATGAACCACCGCTGACGCGATTTATTGCAGCGCAACTAGCGCTCGATCACTATTTTTCAATTGAGAAGGCGCGGCATCTGATCAGCTACCAACCCTCGGTAGACGTCGATGCCGAGTTTGCGAAGCTGAATCCCTAACCGGTTTTGGAGAAAGCGGTCCAATTCAACTTACTACTACACAGTCGCATCCGGCAGATGCGACCCACGGTGGGTCACTTCTAACTTCTAACTTCTAACTTTCGATACAACTCAATTTGATATGGCCCGCGGTACATGAGCATGAGCGCGTTAGGGCGGGCGTAGCGGTTGAAGACGGCCTTTAAAAAATGCTCTTCGCCGGGCCAGGGATAAGCGAACACAATAGCGAAATCCGAAAGGGACATATCGTACTTGGCGTAAGCTGGAGGAATGTCATGGGTCAAAGAGACAAGCGGGTCCGTGTTCTCGGCTAGTCGTCGCGCGCCGCCTGGCAAGAAATTCCCTTGCCAGATTTCCGCAGCCACGTTTTCCTTTCGCAAAAGTTCGCGAGCTTCTGTGCATAGAAACTCCTCGGCTTCGATACCGATTGCATCCAGATCCAACAGCCCCGCTACGCCGGCAACCACTGCAAACCCGCAGCCCCATTCGCAGAACAGTTTTCCATCGATTAATTGCTGTTCCACGCAGGTCACTAACGCTGCGGAAACGTATTCAAAGTCGCATTCAACGTACTGTGGCAATGGCTTTTCTTTGAAATGATCCCAATAAAGTTCGATGCGCTCGCGGGCGGCCTTCAACCATCGGACGACCGGTTCGGGGAGCGGTTTCTCGTCAAACTCAAACTGCAATTCTTGAAGTGCCATGGAGGATCCGGTTGGGTTGCTAGCAGAAGTCAATCACTTGAGGGGAAGTCGAAAGAACAACGAAAAACCCCCGCCCGAGCCCCATCAGCCGACAAATCCCCACTTTAGCGAATCGCCGCCAACGAACCCGGACGCATTCCAACAAATGCCTGACAGTTCGATCTATTTGTTTACCGATAGCCCACAAGTAGCTCGAAGTGCGCTCTAAGTGTACCGAGTGCTAGCAAAGATAGGATTCCTGTCAATCAATTTGCAGTTGAGATGGCCCAAGAGGGATTGATTGGAGGATTAATTCGCAACTGGACGCGGTGGACTGACAAGGATGTCAAAGACTCTACCGACGCCGAAGTGCTACGCCCCACGACTCACTGGCACGGTGCGACAATGGCCGACACAGCATGGAGCCCAAAAGACATGAAGTTAGGAACGCAATCTGTAAATGCCAACGGACCAACCGCCTTTGCCAGCGGAATGCCAACGGTATTGCCCACCCATCCCCATAGCTCTTTCGCAAAACTAGTTGTCAAAAGCGAAATTGGCCAAATCGTTCAACAATGGTTGGTACTCCAAAACAAATGCACCTTGGGCAGCGCTGCCAGCTGCGCATTGCGCTGCCAATTGCCCGGCATTGCCTCCTACCAAGCGCTGTTGGTAATGGGTTCGCGTCAAGTCTTCATTCGGGCGCTCGCACCCAAGTTGGCGCGGAATGGCGTGATGGTCAACGAGTTGCTTTTGACTGAAGATCAATGCACATTTGAAATTGCAGGGCATCAATTTGAACTGATCCGCAACTTCAAAGCGGCTGAGCATGCATCCGCCGACAAGTCGTCAATGAGCAAATTAAAGTTCACTCTGGCGCGTCCGTTGGAAATCGGTCAAGTCCGCCATCCAGCCCTGATCGCAACGCAGGTACCAGCCCAAGCCATCGAACAACCTCGGCCGCATACGGCCGCTCCCTCGGATCTTCAACCGCAGTGGATCACCGCGCTCATTCAGTCGGCGATGCTACCACTTGAGCGCCAGCTGCAAGACATCATCGAGCCGTTGGCCGCTGTGCAAAGTGAATTCGACAGACGCATTCAGCGGGAGCGCAAACGCCGCAAACGTCCGACCAAATGTCCTGAGTCTTCAGTAACAGAGTCTTCAGAAACTGCGTTGACAACCCAAATCGATGTGCACCCACAGTTTGCTCAGATTCCCGAGCCAGTCATCGTTCCGATCATCTCGCCGGAGGTCCAAGCACAACTTGCTAAACAAAGCGATACGCTGGATAGCCTTAACGCCAGCATGACCGAAGTCAAGAGTCACGTGGGCGATTTGCAGCGCATCGTTTCAGAAAATCTCGCCTCAACCAACGAACTGCGAACTGCGCCGCAGCCTGATAACGGCGAAACACTGCAGCACCTGACGTCGGTCGCCGATCAGATGCAAGGTTTGACGACGCAATTGGATGAGGTGAAAAGCCACCTCGGTTCACTGCAGCGCGTGGTTTCAGAAAATCTCGCCTCAACCAACGAACTGCGAACTGCGCCGCAGCCTGATAACGGCGA
>JAYVHC010000960.1:0-1970 GCA_043771575.1 Planctomycetia bacterium | reverse complement strand
CAAACGTGAAGCGTGAAACGGAAAAGCTGGCTCATCCAAAAGAGCCAGCTTTTTTCGTATTAAGTGGGGTAAGCTTCTAGCTTGCCATCTTCCACTTTGTCATCTTCCACTTTGTCATCTTCCACCTTGCCATCATTGCAAGGCTTGAGCGAAGCGTGGTACCCACCGTATACCCTGGCTTGCACTTATTCGTATCGCAAGGCGTCGATAGGATCAAGCCGACTGGCGCGCCAAGCGGGATAATAACCAAAGCCAATTCCGACGAGGGCGGAAAACACCAGCGCGATCCCAGCCGCAGGCAGACTGACAACGATCAGCCAAGGGCGTCCGGCCGAAACGGAGTTGATGAGTGTCGTCATGCCCACCGACGCGCCGACACCAAGTGCGACACCAATGGCTCCGCCGATAATCGACAACACTACCGACTCAACCAGAAACTGCAGCAAAATGTCGCGCGAGGTTGCACCGACCGCCATACGAATACCTATTTCGCGAGTTCGTTCGGTGACGGAAACCAACATGATGTTCATGATTCCAACGCCACCCACGATCAATGAAATGCCTGCGATTGCGGCGAGCATCATGGTCAGTGTTCCAGTGATTACCCCAAGCACCTTGGCGATCTCAGTAGTGTTGGCAACTTCAAAATCCGCCGCTTGGCCAGGGGCAATTTTGTGTCGATCAAGCAACAGTGATCGCATTTCGATTTCAGCAAATTTCATCGCATCTGTGCTGCGGGCGGACGCGAGAATCAGGTTGACGGTGTTAAAGTTGCTACCCTGTAATCGTTTTCGGACGGTCGTATAAGGCATGATCAAAACGTCGTCTTGATCTTCGCCGACCATATTCGCGCCTTTCGATTCCAGCACGCCGACAACTTCGAAGGGAATGTTCTTGACCCGAATCTGTTGACCTATTGGGTTCGAAGTTTGAAACAAGTTCTTTACGACCGTTTGACCGAGCACGCAGACTTTGTTCGCGCTCGTTACATCGCGTTCAGTAAAAAAAGTGCCCAACCGCGTCTGCCAATTTCGAACCGTAGGAAAGCTCTCATCAACGCCGAACATTTCGCGCGCCGTCCAATTGCTATTTCCCGAGATTGCTTGACCTGTTGCGAACACTACTGGCGTCGCAGCCAATACGCTTGTGCAATCTCGACTGAGCGCCTGCGCGTCGCTGGGGGTCAGTGACATGACTTGACTGCGCACTCCGCCGCGAGCCTGTTGGTTGCCAGGAATCACGACAATCACGTTGGTGCCAAGATTTTGGAACTCGCCTTGCACCAGTTCACTGGCTGACATGCCCACAGAAACCATGGCTGTTACGGCCGCAATGCCAATCACGACACCAAGGACTGTCAATCCAGCCCGCATCTTATTCTTCGCCAACGCGCGCAAAGCAATTCGAATCGTTACGGAATCAAGCACGTGCGCACGCAAACTCTTAAAAATGGATGGCGTTTGTTTAAGTAAAAAAGGAATTGGCGCTTGGCCCACTCCGGTCCATTTTAGCTGCTTTTATGCCTCGCGCTCGCTACCAAGGCAAACGTGAGCGAATTAAGCTAGAATATCCGTGGCTACTTTGCCCGCTACATCCGTCAACCGAAAATCGCGGCCAGCGTAGCGAAACGTCAGCCGTTCGTGATCGAGTCCGAGAATGTGAAGAATGGTGGCATGCAGGTCGTTCACATGCATTTTGTTCTCGACCGCATAATAACCATAGTCGTCCGTCGCGCCATAAGCATAACCAGCTTTCACTCCGCCGCCCGCCATCCACATCGTGAATCCATGTGGATTGTGATCGCGGCCATCGTTGCCTTGCGCCGTCGGCGTGCGCCCAAACTCACCACCCCAAAGCACCAGCGTATCCTTCAGCAGGCCGCGATCCTTAAGGTCTTGCAAGAAACCCGCGATCGGTTTATCCACTTCCGCCGCATTCTTCGTATGGCCTTGATACAGGTTACCGTGTTG
>JAYVHC010000959.1:0-3533 GCA_043771575.1 Planctomycetia bacterium | reverse complement strand
TCCAAGACCTGTTCCGAGGTTCCCCAGTCGGCGATGTAGCTCCAAGTGGTCTCGTCTACCGATTCGGGCTTGGCCAAAACGCGATGCGATTTAGACTCGGTAGCAATGACATGTTTGCCTTCGCTGCTTATCTGCGAGCCATAATGTTCGAATTCTCCTTCGGCTGGAAAGTAGAATACGTATTGAACTTGAGCCGTGCTGTAGGGTGCCAAATCGATGGGCGTATTTCGAGTCACTTTGCCCGATGCAAGCGGCAACGCGCCGGCGGGAATCTGAGTCAACACCTGCACCAACCGCTTGGTATTCGTGGGGTTGGTGACGACGACATTGGCACGATAGGGGATACCACGCAGCAGCGGACCTTGTAGCGGCCGGTTGGCATCTTCGCTCGTGTTGGGTTGCGCGAGGTAGACGTCTTGCCCCACCAGGATGTTTTCATTGTCCCCCCCCTGCCCTGCACTCTCGATGCTCTCGACGAAAGCGATGGCTGCTGACTTGGCGTTCAAAGCCAACTGTTCATTTTCGATCAGCACTTCAGGCGATGTACCATCCAGGGGCAGTTCGATCACAGCCAGAGCGCAGAGCGCTTCGTTAATCGAACTAGTTGGTAGATGGAGCGAGCTTGGGAGGAAGGGCTCATTGCCGAGCCTCTCCAAATACTCTCGCCAAAATGGACTCGCCGGAATCAACGCCGCCGTTTGGCCTTGCAAGCGAACTCGGTAGTATTGCGTCTCAGCCCACTCTCGCGTTTGATCCAGGGTGGCAAATAACTCCGCCCGCTTGGATTTTGCCGCCAAGCCTCGTTCGAGACCCAGCGCACCCGACAATTGTTTTCCGAGTTCAACATTTCCCTCGTTCAGCCGTTGTTCACGTTTATCCGCCCACTCTGTAGCGCCAGGTGTGGCTGGTTGGTTAGCAGCACTTTCCGTCGGTCCGCCACCACCGAAACCACCCGCTCGACCACCGAAGCTGAAGTTCAGGCTACTCATGTCGTCTATAACGCCGTTCCCATCTGCGTCTCCCAATGCCTCAACGGTCCCCGCGCTGCGACCAGCGTCGAGTGCCATACCTCGCAGGGCAACTTCGAATCGCCGTGAACGCCATTGTGGGTCCAGTGGATTAGCTTTTACCCAGTCACTCAACCATCGCTCGGTACCCACTTTCCGTGACTGAATGCTCTGAGCTAACAAAATACGTTCGAGCGTATTCAACCGCTGTACGCGCCAGAGTTGATCGTAGCTCGCCAGTGATTCACCGAGCAGCCACAAGTCGACCAACTGTTTATCAAGTTTCTGAGCGATCAGTGGACGAATAACGGCATCAAAGAACTTACGATCCTTGTGATACAGAAAGAAATTCAGCTCATGGCAAGCCATTTCGTTGTAGCGCGAGCGTTGCTCTGCATCCGACAATTGATGCCACGTTGCAACGAAGCGGAATTTATCCCACTCAGGGTTTCCCAGCAGAGTTCCATACAATCGGTAGACATCACCGATGGATGCATAAGTTTGAACGCGACGCGTGCGTGGATCGCCAATCAGTTTCTTCTCGTTGGCCGGAAGTACTTCAACTCGCTGTGTCTGCGCTAAATGCATATCTCGCGAAAAAGCCGCCCGCAAGCGTTGATCGCGGACCAACAATTCGGGCTCGGGCAATACTATCAGACGCGAGTCTGAAGCGGTTGCATGAATTGCCACCACCGTCACATTGCAGTAACCCTTGAGCATGTTGATCGGAATACTTGCCTTGCCATTTTCCAAAGCAATATTTGCGGCTATTGAAGTTGGATTGGCAAGGAAATCATAGCTCTTCCAACCCTCATTCCCGCCGACTCTCCGCTCCAGCTCAGCTCGACTCATGTCCGACGGGGCCGATTCTGGCATCGCAGATCTTGTCATCGGATCGCCAGCAGCAGCAACTTGGTCGGCGTTATTCGTCGTTGAAACTTCCCAAGGCTTGATCAGCAACGTGGGTTGAGCCAACATGTTGCCAGGGTACTTGGTGATTCCTTGTCGTTGCAGGATATAGCTGTATTCCTCGTCCAGTCGCAGGGAATCCACAAACATGCTCAACGTCGGCATACGGAACTGTTGCATCAGCGGCTGATGAGGCAGTTGTACTTGTGCCCCACGCGAACTCTCTGGGAACATTGGGTTGGCAAGCAGATGAATGCGAGTGGACTTTTCCGCCCCGGAAACTTCGATGACTAAGCTGTCACCTTCGATGACTGCTCGACGAATGGCGATGGGAGCAAGGCTCGCGGCTTGCAGAATGCGGTGTTTGGCTGCCATCATTGTGTCGCTGGCTTTAGCGTCAGCCACGACAATGCTAATCCGCTGCCCAGCTTCGTAGTCATTCAGGACATAATCACCAGCCGCCAAGCCACTGATTTCAATCGCTCCGCTGACCACTCTTAGTTTGTCGGCGTGAGAAGAATGCTGCACGCCGCGCCGGATATCGAACAGTGTAAAGCGATTGGCATCGGATGCGTCCTTTCCGAGCGGCAATACGAGCTTGCTACCAAGGCCCGCATGAACAACCGTTGGCCAGCTGCGATGAAAGCGATGCAGTTGAAATTGGCTGGCCTGCACGCCCTGTGCGCTCACGGTAATATTTGTGACGTTCTCCAGGGCACCGAGCTCGATGACTCCTTGTTCACTCGTCGCCAAGCTAAATCCAACCGGCGAAACAAAACGCTCGACTTTCGCAGTGACCGTAACAGGCAACCTTCCGATCGGTTCGCCATTGCGACCCAGAATTACTACGCGATATCCGCCCGGCGTTTGACGCAAGTAGAAGTCAGCGATTTGATCCGACTGCTGAATGCCGTTACAGCCCATCGCAAAGCTTGCTGACACACTCTGTCGCTCGTCGCGATTCTGATTGTAGACGCGTCCGGTCAGTTGAAACGACAGGCTTGCCAATCGTTGCGGCACGAGGAACTTATGCACAAAGTCGTCGCCATCGTCCAAGTCCAACGAACTGACCACTTGCGTGGTTGCGATACCATCGACATCAGTAGCCGTGATAGTCAGCGAGGGCTCTTCGAGCAATTTGATGCTGATCGGTCGACCGTTGCAATTCAATCGAGTTCGAATCGCCAGTGACGCTTGAGTGCCAGCAACTAACGTCTGCCGATCCAGCAAAAAGCCCGCTTGAAGTTCGTAAGTCTCACTTCGATGAACAATCGTTTGCAACGCAGCGAAATCGCCATCGACGAGCATTAGGTTGCGAGAAACGGTCTGCTCTGCGAAAGGTAAAATCACTTTGCCGCTAGCGTCTGGCTCGTACGTACGGCCACCGAGTTCAATGTGTGCGGTCTTAAGTTGCTCGCCCTTTTCGTCGACGATTTGAAAGACGTGACCCGCATCGCCCAATCGCTCAAGGGCCACCAAACTTCCCTTCTGAATGACCGCTCGGCAGCGTTGTCCACCTCCGAGCAAATCAACAACCCACACTCCCCGTCCACTCAAATCTGGCAGAGCGATCGATTCTGCATGTCGCAGCTGAGCCGCTTGTGAGTACTCGATCTT
>JAYVHC010000958.1:0-1583 GCA_043771575.1 Planctomycetia bacterium | reverse complement strand
CACGAACAAAACCTGCGACTGCAAGAACTGGCATCTAAAGACGCCCTAACGGGTGCTTGGAATCGCCGAGCCCTATTTGAGGAACTGGATCGTGTGTGGAAAGAGCATGCTTGCCAGGTTCAGCAGCTGAATTGCGTAATGCTGGATGTCGACCACTTCAAGAAACTGAATGATAATTACGGACACGCAGCAGGTGATCAAGTGCTCAAGGATGTAGTGCGTACCATTACGCAAGCAGTCGGCAACTCGGGCGTAGTCGGTCGCTATGGAGGCGAAGAGTTTTGCATAATTCTGCCAGCGATGCCAGTTGAAGACGCCGTCGCGATCGCAGAAAAAGTACGGCTTGCGATCTGCGAACAATTGGCGGAGCCCTATCACGTGACGGCAAGTTTTGGTGTATCTGCGGCCAGTTTCGGCGCCACTAGCTTTCAAGCGATGCTCGAACAAGCTGACCAATCGCTGTATTCGGCGAAGCACGGTGGCCGCAATGCGGTTCGCTGTTGGAGCACCGAGTTGGTCGCTGAATTGGCCGCCCAAAACGATCAGCGGGCTGCGGAATTGCGCATTCGTTCTGATGCGGACCAACCGATTTCCTATCATGCAGTCACCTCGCTACATGCGGCGCTCGCCTATCGCGATGCCGAGACTGCGCTACACAGTCAGCGCGTCGCCGAAATGAGTGTGGCGCTTGCACGCGGGCTGATGGCCGTTGGCGATTTGTACGTGCTCGAAATCGCCGGCTTGTTACATGACATCGGCAAGATCGGCGTGCCCGATTCGGTGCTACTGCATCCTGGAAAACTGTCGCAAGAGCAATGGCGGATCATGGAAGCACATGCTCGCATGGGCGTCGAGATCGTCGAATCGTCCTTTAACTCGCCAGCACTTTCCGACATTGTTCGTTTCCATCACTATCGATACGACGGAATCAACACGCCTCCCGGTGGCCCGATTGGCGATGCCATTCCAATCGGAGCCCGTATCGTGTGTATCGTCGATGCTTTCGATGCCATGATTTCGAATCGCGTTTATCGTCGAGGGCGAACCGCAGAAGAAGCGTTTGCTGAACTGCGGCGGTGCGCCGGAACGCAATTTGACCCCGTGATGGTGGATCGGTTTACGGATTTGCAGATCGGCTGGCGTTTGGATAGTCGCTATTGCACCACTGCCGGCCCCGATCGTTCGGCCATCCGTATCGGACACTTGACTGAACGTACATTGTACGCCTACGAAACTCATGATGCACCTGCACTCAGCCAAGCGTTAAGTCAGCTGGCGATTGTTGGCGAAAAGCACGATTACCCAGCGATCCACCATCTGGCCATTCAGCTAATGCAGGCTGTGTCTGAGCGCGATCGCAGTAGTTGGGATCTGGCTGTACCCATTCTTCAAGACTTGATCGATACCTGCTTGACCGTGCAACGCGCACATGTGCGCGATGTCGCTTGCCGACCTCGCGCGATCGAGAATTGCCCGCAAGCGGATGTGCTCAAAATCATGCAGACTAGCGGTTGAGTTGCAGCGGGGCTCATCACTCCTGCGTTTTCAGCGTCCAAATCCACCGCTTATTCATCTCCGCACTG
>JAYVHC010000957.1:0-3142 GCA_043771575.1 Planctomycetia bacterium | reverse complement strand
CCGTCGACGACTGCAGCGACATTACGAACCTAGCCAACGAACACATCCGCTCGCTTCGCATCGGATTGCGTTTGTAAGCCATCGCTGACGATCCGATTTGGTCCTTTTCAAACGGCTCTTCCAATTCCTTATGACTAGAAAGCAAGCGAATATCGGTCGCCGTTTTATGAATGCTCTGGGCGATCCCCGACAACACATCCATCACTTGCGAATCCACTTTGCGAGGATAGGTCTGCCCGGTGACTGCATAGCTGGTTTGAAATCCCATGCGCTCGGCAACGTTTTGCTCCAACTTGCGAACTTTGTCGTGATCGCCGTTAAACAACTGCAGGAAACTCGCTTGAGTGCCCGTCGTACCTTTCGCACTGCGTGCCAGCAAGCTGTCGAGTCGATGTTGTAGCTCGTTGAGGTCCAGGACCAAATCATAAGCCCAAAGTGTGGCTCGCTTGCCCACCGTTGTCGGCTGCGCAGGTTGCAAGTGAGTAAACGCCAAACACGGTAGCGATCGGTACTTCGTCGCGAAATCTGCCAAGCTCAAGATGACGCTGGCAAGTCGATTCGCAATCAGCTGCATCCCGCTGCGCATCAGCATTAAGTCCGCGTTGTCCGTCACATAGCAACTCGTTGCTCCCCAGTGAATAATGCCGCGAGCGTCGGGGCATTGATCGCCGTAAGCATGTATATGCGCCATCACGTCATGCCGCAATCGTCGCTCGTAATCTGCCACAACTCGTAAATCGATGTCGCTTTCGAATTTTTTTAGCTGCTCGATCTGAGCGTCCGAAATCGGCAGCCCCAATTCCTGCTCGCATTCGGCTAGCACGATCCACAGTTTCCGCCACAGTTTCGATCGGTTTTCGGTACTCCAAAGCTGAGCCATATCTTTCGAGGCGTAGCGCGTGATCAGTGGATTTTCGTAAACGGAGTTGTCGGACATTGTGGTCTGTTTCGAGCGTGAGGGTTGGCGTCAATGGCGGTGATAATAATCAGCTGAACTACATGTTGGTTAAATCATCTTCTACCGCACTGCCCAATAGGTCGTCGAGTACTTGAGCGAAAAAGGCTTCGTGCTGGTGATCATGCGCATAGATCCGCACAATCGTGTGACTGATTGGCAACATGCGATACAACCCGTGCATTGTCAAGCTGCGAATTCTGCCTGAAGAAGAATCGAAATAGTAGTTCATCCCCGCCGTCGCGCCCACGGTATTGGGACGGTGAATGTGCTTTGCCAAATCCACTTGAAACGGCAATGACCTCAGATCGGACGGCAATCGGTCGCGAATGCATTCGCGCAGAATGCGCACGTTTGAGAATACGCTGCTACTTTCAGATTGATTTTCTGTAAAACTCAAATTCCTTTGGCAAACCATTGTCCAAGGCACATCGCGATTCAGCCAACGCTGCCATCGCCGCCCAATTTCACTGAGCTTCGGGTCGGCGTTTTTTTGCCAGCGGCGGACATCGGTCAACAAAGAAAACTCGGTAAGTTGCAGGTAGTCGTCGAGGTGCGCGCGCGGATCGCCTGGAAACAAATAGCTGCGGCTATCGCGAAACAGTTCGGCTAACTCAAGATCGATGGCCCGTACGGTGCGATGAAAATAGACACTCCGAAACAGTTCGGCTTTCATCGCCATGAAATGCACTAACGCATGCATGCCGCGATCATGCATTGTCAGCCCGCTTGCGGTGAAAGAACTGTAATGCAGGATCCGTTGCATATCAAAGGCTCGCGGATTCAGTCCCGTCATGAATGCATCCCGCAGCACAAAATCCATATTGTCGACCGTGTAGATGCCGCAAAACAAACTGCGCAGCATATGCATCCATCGCGGTTGTTCGTCTCTGCCAGAATTTGCACTCAAGTCCTGCCGGACCTTATCTCCCTTGACTCCATTTTTGGGGCGCTGGATCAGCCAGGCCACGTCAGCAGGACGGAGCTTGACCTCCGCTGCAAACTTGCCGGCGGGCGACCGGCGAATTCCGGCTAGCATCTCACCCAATTCGCTTTGGATAATGATCGCGCCTAGCGTCTCGTGAGTCAGTCCAAAGTGACTGAGAAAATGTGCATCGAAGAAGTGCCCAAATGGACCGTGTCCAACATCGTGCAACAGGCCCGCCATCCGCATCAAACCATCAACGTACGGTTTGAGCGGAACCGTTGCATCCACTTCACGCAGCGACTCGTAAAGTTGGTCCACAGCGAGGCTAGCAACGTGCATGACGCCCAGAATATGCTGAAACCGACTGTGTTCGGCACTTGGAAAAACCCACCAAGCGGTCTGTAATTGGCGAATCTGTCGCATCCGTTGAACCCACGGATGATCGATCACGTCTCGCTCGCAAATGGCCCCTGAAAGGGCGTCTGGTCCGACCGCTTGCGGAGCCACAAAACGGATGTAACCGTGGATGGGATCGTGAGTTAGGTTTTCTGATTGGTAGCGATCCATGGACGATATTTTACGGTCCCTCGCGATGGCGTCTATCGCCGACGCCGAGCATTTTTTCGTCCAAAGCGTAATTAAAACGGTCAAACAGCCATTTGCAGCCTAAAACCACCTTTTCGCCTGCTAAAACAATCCGCTAAGATAGTCGCAACTAGACCCAGCGAAGTCATGCAAGCACGCAGGGCTTTTGTTTCGCTTAGTAATGCCTCATGCTTGTCCCGGGTCAGCGAGACCAATTGGAATTCCAAACGCACGGATGTGATTGAAATACACAGGAGACTCTTCAACGATGGTCCGCACTAAATGTTTCACCGGCTTTTGTACCGGCTGGGTATTTTTGGCTGCGATCAGCCTTGTGCCGTCAGCAATGGCACAGGTCAAAACCGCTTATCAACTACTGCCCGATACAACTCAAGCGGTAATATGGATTCCCAATACCGCCAAGCTAGTTGAACATTGGGAACGTACGCAACTTTCACAACTTGCTGCCGACAGTGCCGTAAAGCCATTCTGGGACGATCAGCGCCAGGAAATTGAAAAACGTTTCCTTGATGCTGGCTGGCGATTGAACATCAAGCCGCAAGATTTGGCCGATATCGCCGATGGACAATTCAGCGTGGCGTGGATTGAACGTTCCGATGCGCGCAAGCCGTTTAGTCTCGCTTTGGTGGTTGACATCGTGGCGGATCGCATAG
>JAYVHC010000956.1:0-5094 GCA_043771575.1 Planctomycetia bacterium | reverse complement strand
ATATGGTGATGGTTGGTCAAGCAATCGTTAGTGGGATCAAAATCGACCCAGCCAAGATCTGGGCCGCAGTACAACGAAATCCATGCATGCGACTGATCGTTGCCAATGAGTCGTGGTTTGCCGGGTGGCGGGGTCGTGCGCAGATAGCCGCTGACGTAGCGCGCACACAAGCCGAGCGACCGCAAGCAAGCGATTTGGACATGCGCGAAATCTTGGCAGACGCCTTTGCGGAGTCCGAAAGCGACCGATGTAGGCGTATCGACTGTGGTTGCTTTCGGATCGTAGGTGAAATCTTGATGAATTCTCGATGTTAAATCGCGTGCCGCTTCTAAGATTTCACGCTCAGGTGTAAACGACCGGGCGGCGAAGCTGGCATAGTCAGGTGCCACGCGAATCCGCGGTGAATTGAAGGCGAATCGGCACGCATCTAACCAACGCGGATCCGATTGGCGGGCGATTTGTTGACGCACTTCGTTCCAAGTCGGCGAGGCACCATGAATCACCTGTGAACTAACCCGCACTCGGCCGGTCGAAGTTATCGTCAATTGTCGATGGCTATCTTCGATGGAAAATGCGTGAATTAAGTTACCGAAATAATCTTCATGCCGATTGAGGGTGGGCGGCGTGGGCCGAATTTGCAGTCGATGGCTGACGACTTCGGTGAGCGTATCACTGCGGGGTGTAAGCATCACCAAATTGTGGCAAATGCGCACCGGCGAAGAATAGTGATAGTTGGTCGTATGCTGAATGCGATAGGTTAGTCTTTCCACGACTTCTCCGTATTCGTCGAACCAAAGTGGCGCTGCTGACCAGCATGGATAAGAAAACGGCTGGAGACTGCATCTGAGAGTTTTGGCAATTGCTCGCAGACGCGTGCCAGCAGCTTTTGCAAACCGCCTCGTTCGCCTTTACCATCGAACTGCGCCAACTCAAAAACGTCGGCCAGCCTAACCGTATTGTGAATCGCCAGCGCAACCCGTTGCTCGGATGCTAAGCCAGCTTGCACCTCGTCCCGCGGCAAGCGATCGACATGATTGGCGATTGTAGCCAACTGGTGTACCAATGAGCGTGGGTTGGTATCGTCGGTGATTAACAGGTCCAACACGATCGGTACTTGCAAACTCGCCAAATATCGCGAGCGGTAAGTCATAATGCTGTCATGGATCATCAACAACGATTCTAGCGCGCTCGTTTCATCGCGGTTAGTCGGCTTGGGCGGCAAAAGGTTGCGAACACTCAGGGCAATTTGCAACGAGCGTTCAATGCGCCGACCAAAATCGAGAAATCTCCAACCCTGCGTCCGCGTCATGCTCTCGCTGGCCAAGCCGGCGAAGGCGACCAACAGCATTACCGAGTTGTCGAGGACTCTCACGACATCGTAGGCTGTAGCATCGTTGGCATTCAAGTCAAAACGTGACATTTCTTCCAGCTTCATGATCACGCGCAGGCTATCCAGTGCGATTCGATCGCGGACCATCGCTCCCACACGTGCCGCTTCGCAGAGTGTGGAGCGAAATGAGCCGACCAAAGTGGGATCGAACAGAGATTTCGAGAGCCTAACATCGACTCCGGCAAAGTCATTTGTTTTGGGTAGGTCGCGGGCTCGCAGGAAACCTGATTCAACGCAGGTGGCGAGCAAAGCTTCTGAGCTGGGGGATATCTCTTCACTGGTGAGAGCCTGCAGAGTAGTCCGCGCCAAACGCGCTTGTTGCTCAGCTCGTTCGACGTAACGACCCAGCCAGAACAAGTTGTCGGCCGCTCGGCTCGGTAACTCAGCTCCGCTGCGCTTCAATTGCACATCGGATGACATCAAGCTCAGCAACGAAACTTTCTCAACCGGCGCGTCCGACAGCACCCATACATCTTGGCTCTGTTCACCGCTGGTCATGTTGTGTTCCAGCAGAGCATCGTTCTCTGTTACACGAGCCAAACCGCCGGGTAGCGCCTCATAGCCATCTTGCTTGGCGACCATGAATGCGCGCATCGCCAAGGCCCAGGGTTTCAGTTTTCCTTGTTGCCACACCGGAGCGGTCGAGCGTACCACACGTTCCTGCGCCACAAACGACGCCGGCGCAGCATTAATCTGAGCGATCAACTGTTGCCGCTCGTGTTTGGTCATCAATTCAGGTTGCAACGGCGGTTCATCAGCGACGCGATACGCAGGACGAATCAGCAAGTTCTCGATGTTCGACAATACGTATCGTCGAGTATCATCGGCACCGCACCACCAAGTTGCAATCGATGGCATGATCAGGTCCTGGCCGAGCAGACTGCGACAGATGGCTGGCAGGAAAGCCAACATGATCGGCGATTCAGCAATCGCGCTTCCCAAAGAATTTGCAATCGCCACGCGTCCCGAACGAATCACCTCTAGCAAACCCGAAACACCACCTTCACTGTCGGTGGCCAGTTCGACTGGGTCAGCTGTGTGATCTTCGACGCGACGATAGAGCACTTCGACTGGCAACAAGCCACCCAGAGTTTTGAGTGTCACGCGGTTATCGCGAACCGCCAAGTCGCCCCCTTCAACCAAAGTGTAGCCAAGGTACCTTGCCAAAAAAGCGTCTTCGAAATACGCGCGGCTCTTGGGTCCTTTTGTCCAAATAACAATACGCGGGTTCTCGCGATACCGCTGAGCCAACTCTCGAAGCGTTTCGCGGAACGTCATGAAAAACGGTGCTAAACGACGCACTTGGCACTGACGAAACGCGACAGGCAACATGCGTGACGTAATTAAACGATTCTCGAGCGTATATCCGAGTCCAAATGGGCTCCTTGATCGTTCGCTAGTCACGAGCCATTGGCCACTGGAGGCGCGGGCCAAATCGACAGCGTACATGTGCAAATGGCGCTTGGGATTCGGCACCAGCGACTGATAAGCTGGATAGTAACGCGGGTTGCCGAACAGCACTTCGGGTGGAACGACTCGCTCGCGCAGTAAAGTTTGGGGCCCAAATAAATCGAGAAGAATGAGGTCCGCCAACTGCGCACGCTGTTCCAACCCGCGCGCCATCTGTTCCCATTCGTTGTGGGAAATCACCAGCGGAACGGGGTCGAGCACCCATGGGCGCGCCGCGTTACCGCCCACGTCATGAGGATTGAAAGTGATGCCGTCTTCAGAGATTTGTCGCTGCGCTTGGTTGAGTCGCCACTGCAACTCGGCAGGTCCAATCGCCGCAAATGAATCGGCAAACGAACGCCAATGGGGACGCAACTCCCCCGAATTGTCGAACGCCTCGTCAAACCTTCCGTTTACCGGTTGGTAACCATGCGTCAGCCAGTGTTTGTTTTGTTCCGTCAATGTTGCGTCTGTCATTCAAGGCATCATTCCAGCCAATTCCAATGAGAATGGCGGTTTCTCCTGTTCGTCAAGCTATTCGCGACCGCTCACACTTTTAGACGAAACTATCACAGGCGGTTTCGACTGGCGAAGTTTTAAGCACGTAAGGTCAACTTTGTAGCCCTTGGGTCATCCGCCAACCGTACCTACAGGATATCTTAATCGCGATTACAATGCATCGGCGGCAAGCAAATTGAATCGCCACGGCGCCCAAATGGCGGCGACATTCGCAGACGAATCGGCATAGATCCTACGAATGCTATTCAACTTGTGCAGTCCGTTGCCCTTCGGCCGAACGGTTGGGGACAACCGTTCTACACTTTTTATAAGCCCGCTCTGCCTCTCCCCTTTTGGTTGGTTACAAGGTCTTTTCAAAGTTGAACGAAATGATCACTTACGCGACGGTAGCTTGGCCCAGAATTCTAGCAATTGGGATATCGCTGGCGATTTCTGGATGTGCTCGTACTCTGCCCGAGCCAAATTCGTCGAATGCCATTGAGCAAGATGCTTCGTCGGCCACATTTGCCTCCTCGGAAACGATTGCCGAAATCGCGAAACCATTCGCCAGCTTCGAATCCGAAGTCAGCCAGCAGGCTGTCGCCCAGCCCAGTGAACGAGCCTCATCAGAACTCGTCATTTCGCAACCCGCAAAGCCTACAATCGCACCTCCATCGGCAGAGCAACTGAAGGCTTGGGCCGCCGAGCCCTACGAAGCGCTGCAGCTCATGGCCTGCAGGGATGGCGGAACGGCAGGTTTCCTAACAGGTGTGGAAGTCTTTAGTGACCAAGACAGATATACGCTCGCTGGCAGTCGCATGACCGCTTGGTCGCTTGCCAAAGAGGAACCCGAGTTTGATTTCTCAGATCCGGCTAACGAACAGTTGATCAAGTCATTCGTGGCTGCTCCGGATGGCAAGTGGGTTGCATCCGGCGATTCGAAAGGCAATTTGCAAATCTGGGACACAGCGGATTTCAAGCAGCGCATTGCCAAGAAAATTTTTTCCAGCGGAGTTGCTCACCTGTCTGTTTCGCTCGATTCGCAGGAGATCGCTACGGCGAGTTACGAAGGTGAAATCACCGTATTGGACGCTAACCAGTTGACGGCTAAAAACAAATTTCGAGTAGCCAAACAAGCACTGCAACACATCCTTTTCGTCGCTCCCAGTCGACTAGCAGTCGCCGCCCAGGATACGACCATTTGGGATACGAAAACTGGAAAACTCGAACACACGCTGTCTACCGGAGGCTACCAGGCCACGCTGGCTGTTTCATCCGACGGTAAGCGGCTTGCTTATACGGATGACTCCAAACTGAACATTTGGAATATCCAAGATTCCAAGCTCGAAGCGACGATTGTGGGCGGATTTAGCAACAACGATCTGGCCGCTTTCTCGTCGGATGGAAATCGTTTAGTCACTGCCAGCAAGTTTCTCATCCAAATCTGGGATGTGACGCATGCCAGGTTACTGCAGGTCATCGATAGCTTTGGTTGGGATACCGTGGACCTGCAGTGGTTGCCGAAATCCGACTTGCTCTTAATTGCATCAGAGAATGGGCGTGTAAGAATCTGGGGTTCATTGACTGCCGCAGCCTCGCATGGCTTGAAGCCACTGCACGCTCCGATTGAGTTACCCAGCCCTGAATCTGGCGTGCCGGCGAACCCAGCTCAATTAATGCAGGCGATCGACATTCGTACTTTTCCAAAGCTGCCTGGCGCACTTTTGCGAATGGCTTCCGATACTTTGCTCGACTAC
>JAYVHC010000955.1:0-2230 GCA_043771575.1 Planctomycetia bacterium | reverse complement strand
GTGTCAGGGAGAAGTTCTCATCTCCTGCACGGCGCAACCACAGTGCTTCGTAGCCGACATACCAAGAAACATCACAACCTGGTGTGTAGCAAGGACGGCCACCCGAGACCATGCCGTCGTCGTAATACTCGCTTCCGCCGCCGATGGATGGCATCGAAGCCAAGGTTGCCGGTACAACCCTAGCCGATGTTCGACCCGAGCCGGTCACCAACCCCTCGGATTCGTCGACCGGTGCACCGCTGACCAAGCCGTAGCTTTGTTCGGAAGTGTCCTCCAACGACAGTGAGGAAGGCGTCGCACCGTAGGGCGACTGAGCGGTTGCAAACTCGGCGCTGGTTGCTGAGAGCGAAGTCGCCAGCATGGCAGCTAAACAAGTTCGGCGGCCAACTGCGGCCAAAGCCGACAAACCGCTTTTAGTAGTTGCTAGGATATTACGCATGGTAATCCTCAAATTGGCATTCTTGCTAGTAAAGCCACCCTGTCAACGTTCGCCAACGGATTGCGCGAACAAACGATTCCGATATTTTCGCTGCGCATTCGCAGCCCTTTTCGCTCGTACAATGTCGGCAAGGACTTGCACGATGCGAGCAAACTATTTGTATGTTGCCAAGCGGTCTACCACCGGTTGCAACGATGTTCGGCGGACCAAACCAATGATCTTCTTGGCTTCTTCTTCTGTCCCTGCATAACCTTGTACAGTCAATCCATCCGCCTCGGCAATCACTTCGATTTGACTGTGGGGATACATGCTGTGCACACTCCGTCCAATTTCGGTCGCCAGTGATTTCATGTCGTCCAGGCGATTTTCGGAACCCGCGATGACAACCTCGCGAATTTCGATCTTGCGCTCGCCCGAGGCGTCCGTTGTGAATAGCGCTACCCGCGTTTGACCTGCCTTGAGGCCAACAAACGAGAGGCTGCGTTCGCCACTTTTTAGTACTTGGCAAAGCTCCGGATGCTCCACCGACAAGCCACTGATGACCTGTGCAGTTTCCACGTTGGTTGATTCGTGCAGATCCACTTCTAATCGATCACCCATGGTCGTCGCTCTATCTGTGCCTTTGTCGGACAGCGTTTTATGACCTGGACTGCGAGGCGAAGTTTCAACGGACTGCTTGTGGGCTGTTACTGGAGTTGCCGTTACAGGAGTTAGGGCGAACGCCGTTGGCTTAGCAACTGCTAGCGCTGTCATTGTCTCGCCTTCGATTCTCACGTTCATGGGATTTACGTTAGCCGGTTGGACTACGGTCTTAAGCGAGCGAGACTCGTCAGAGTCGCTGAGCGAAAACCGGGTTGAAGCGGACGCGAGCTGCTCCGCAGCATGCTTTGTAGGCAGGCGGCCTGCCGTTCCACCAATCTGCAATCTCATCGCGGGCCGGCGTTTTACAAGTTCAGGAAGCCGCTGAGAAGCATCTTGAATCGGCTGATCAAGGCTGGTTGGGACTGCGATATCGATCAGTGAATCGCTCAATAACTCACTTAGTGATTCTGTCTCCACCGGTGCATCAGTCGTCAAGTCGAATTGCTCCACTACTAGCGTTGGCTGGGCGGCCTGCGGCAGCGATTCGTTCGCCGAGGCTAGCATTACCTCACCATTGCTTGATTCCGTTTTCAGGCATTCTGACTTGCCGCTTGTCGAGCGACATATCGTTGGAGCATGCGTGTTCGATGCAACTGCTGGTTCGGTACTCCACGGCGATAAGGTACGCACCGGTTCGCTCGATGGGAACATTGGTAGAGCGAGCGTGGGACTGGATTGAGGAGCAGGACTCGCTGGTGTTTGCTTCTTCATTCCCAAGAGTCTGGCAACTCGCTGCGACGCGGATGGGCGGTGTGACTTTTGAGCCCTAGCAGGAAATTGAGATGCGGTCTCTTGAGAAACGCTTTGCGACTGAGAAGGTGAATCGGTTGGGAACGAAGGGAATGCCAGCCCAGATTGTGCGGAGGCAGAACTAACAAAGCCCGCTACAGCACTTGCGGCGAGGGCTAAACGCAGCAACCGCCTGGCGTTGAAGCGCTGGGTTGAAACGGTTGAAATGTTAGTCTGTGTGTGTTTGGACATGACCCAATCCTCTGCCGCCAATTGTGAATGTAGTCGGTACTCAGTTGACTGAGAACGAGCCACTTAAATTGCGTTACTGTGGGGGTATCGGGATTCTTGGATGTGAAAGTTGAACGATTCTAAGGGTAGAGTCGATCGTAACGAGATTTACCACTCTACTGAGTGTCG
>JAYVHC010000954.1:0-4447 GCA_043771575.1 Planctomycetia bacterium | reverse complement strand
CATCGCTGGGATGGACAGAAACTGACGATGGGAATTATTCCCAAGACCAAGACCGAAGTCGAATACTGGGGACGAATATCTTTGATCCAACAGCAACTGGCTGATGGCGTGGCTCCTTCGTTGGAAGAGGTGCTGCGTTATGACAGCCGAGCCCACCAGAACGTCGAAGCGTATGCGTGGAGCTGGGCGGCGGTAATCTTTTTGAAGAATCATCCGGATACCAGCAAAGCGTTCGCAGAGCTGCTAAAACAAAAAATGACTTCGGATCAGACGCTCACGCGCTGGTTGTTTCGCAAGTTGCAATCGCAGTGGCCTCAGATTCGGCGCGAATGGAGCGCGATGCTCACCGAGCTTGAATACGGTTACGATCCGCGACATGGGATGTTAGCCATTTCGCGGGCTGCGAAACCGATAGACGACACGCCGATCGCTTTCGAATTGGCCGCGGATCACTCGTGGCAGACGCCGGGCGTAAAGATCGCCGCAGGTGACACGGTCGTCATCCAAGGTAATGGCCAGTACTCAGTCTGCGACAATCCCAAACTATGGCGTTGCCACGCGGCTGGCGTGACGCTCGAGTACTATCGCGGCGAGCCGCTTGGCAAGCTGATGATGACCGTGGCTGGGCCGCAAGAAAAGGAACAATTTTCGCAGCCCATTGAAGTGGTTGCAGTTGGTGATCAGCTGGAGTTCACGGCGGCTCAGGCCGGTGAATTACACTTTCGCATCAACGAATCCAGCGGTGGGCTAGGGGACAACTCAGGCACTATCACCGTGACGATTCGCAAGCCATAAGTGGCGTAAGCTTCCAGCTTGCGTTTCTCCGGACAGCCTCGCGTTTCTCCGGACAGCTCTGTCAAGTTCCGGCAATCCAGATGCTTTTTGTCGCTATGTACCATTTCTCGGCTGAATGCTTAGAATCTCTGCTTCGCGGCATCGTAACCTGTGAACCACCTGAAAGTTCTCTATGTCATCGCCCCATCCCATCGAGCCCAGCAACCCAGCGGAAATGGACGCGAATAGGGCCGACCTCGCAATGCAAAAGACCGGTGATGAAGCGCGAGTACTGGCGCTTCACTGGAAGATTCTTGCAGGCCTGATTGTGGGTGTTGCCTTGGGTGGAACAGCGAGATTTCTGTTACCACCAGGCGCGGATAGCAAACCTAACTACACGCTCAACATGTTGGCAACCAACGTCGCCGAGCCGCTGGGGCAGATCTTTTTGCGACTGATCATGATGGCGGTTGTGCCTTTGGTGTTTTCAGCCTTGTCGCTCGCCGTCGTGGAACTCGGCGACCTTCGCAAGCTGGGGCGCATGGGATTGAAAACCTTTCTGTTAACCCTGCTATTTTCCGGAGCTTCGGTGCTTATCGGTTTGGCTCTGACGAATACGATTCGCCCGGGTTCGCGCATACCGCCAGCCACACGCGTTGAATTGAGCGAGCGATTTCAAGAGAAGGCCGCCGCGACCAAAGCCAACGCCGACAAAGCTAAGTCGATGCGTGACAGTTTGCTCGATATCATCCCCAAAAATCCGTTACAAGAGATGGTCGGCGCGATGGATGGTAGCTCTCCTGGCGGAGGCATGTTGGCGGTGATGTTTTTTGCGCTCGTATTTGGCGTCGCGATGACCGTCGCCGGTCCTCGCGCAGCGACACTCGTCCCAGTGCTCGAAGGCGTTTATGACACGGTGATGGTCATTCTCCAGTTTTCGATGCGATTGGCACCATATGGAGTGGCCGGGTTAGTGTTTTCACTGGTCGCTCTTTTCGGCTTTGACATTTTGGCTAGCCTAGTTTGGTATGTCGGCACCGTCATTCTCGGGTTGTTGCTACAAGCCGCCGTGGTTTACTCCATCGCGCTTTGGACCATCGCAGGGCGTTCTCCCATCGCGTTTTTTCGCAGTATCAGCGAGGCAGTGTTGACCGCGTTTGCGACTTCATCATCGAGTGCGACGTTGCCGACCGCGCTGCGCGTAACCGAAGAAAACCTTGGAATCGCACCGCAGGTTTCGCGATTTGTTCTGACAGTAGGCGCGACGGCCAACCAAAACGGGACAGCGCTGTATGAAGGAATTACGGTCTTATTTCTCGCGCAAGTATTCGGAATTGAACTGACTCTCGTGCAACAAGCGACGGTGGTAATGCTTTCGATTTTAGCCGGAGTTGGCACCGCCGGAGTGCCCGGCGGGTCATTGCCGCTAGTCGTCATCGTCCTTCAAAGCGTCGGTGTGCCCGCCGCTGGAATCGGCATCATTCTCGGCGTCGACCGCTTGTTGGACATGTGTCGCACGTCGCTTAACGTGACTGGCGACATCGTCATTGCGGCTTGCGTCGATCGAAACTCGAAGATGCTTTAGCGCGAAATCGAATGCTTTGCAGATTTTTCGCGATTTGAGGAATATTCTCGTCAGCAGCAGATTCTTAGTATGTAAAGCGATTTACATTTCCACCTTTGCGGGATAAGCATCATGCAATGGACAAACTGGCGACTCGTCGCGATTTTCTTGCTTACGAGTGTAACTGGTTGCAGTAGCGGCACAAACCATTCTGGCCAAAATTTAGATACGCTATCTGGCAACACGGCAGTAACCACCCGAACTGACGAATCGAACAAGAGTCATAATAGCAACGACGTGTCTGTACAGTTGTAGCCAGTGAGTCCAGCCTTTAATCGGCAGATTATTTACAACGCCGATATTTCCGTGGAAGTAGGCGACATCGATGGATTGGAGGAACAATTGAACGTTCGATTGAAAGAATTGCAGGGATTTGTCACGAACTTTAGCGAACAGCGATATGCAGGCGACCGCCGCACCGCGACATGGACAATTCGAATTGATGCAACTAATTTTTTAGATTTGTTGAAGTGGTTGGATGATGAATCGAACGTATTGAGAAAACAAGTTACTTCCAAGGACGTTACTGAGGAATATGTCGACCTCAATGCACGGTTGACGAACAAGAAAGTAACAGAAAAGCGGCTGACAGTCCTGTTGGAAGAACGATCTGGGAAACTTGAAGAGGTGCTTGCATTCGAGAAGGAAATCGATCGTACGCGGGAAGAGATCGAGAGATTCGAGGGGAGACTTCGGCTGTTGCGAGATCAGATTGCCATGAGCACCATAACGTTAACGGCCGCGACCCGTATTGATTATTTGGCGCCTAAGCCAACCAACTTGGCGACGTCGATCAGTGAAACTTGGGGGCAATCCGTTGGAAGACTGCAAGGCTTTTGCACCTGGCTCTTGATCGGATTCATTGGTCTGATACCCTGGTTACCCATTCTCGCGGTGCTTGTCGGCCTGTGTTGGCTCGCAAAGGCAACCTGGTCGGCAAGAACGGGCCAACGGTTGATCTGATCGACGCAGTGGACCGTGTATAACAGACGGATCAGATGGATCTCATCAGATCCTTAACGCTGAGCTCTTATCAAAAATCAGAATCGTATAGACCGTTCCAGGAGACAAAATGAGTTTGTTAATAACCAGTGAATTCGGAATTCAATTCTACCCAGCCCTAAAACAATACCTGATCGAGAGGATTGAAGAGTTTCCATCGATTCCAACTGACCGAAAATCCGACTTGGCGGTGGTCGCTCAATATGTACGAGGTTGCTTGGCCAAGTCATTGCCAGCGAAGCTGACCTTTATTTGCACCCACAATTCACGACGAAGTCAGCTATCGCAAATCTGGGCACAAGTTGCAGCGGATTGCTTTAGACTCAGTAATGTCGAGACTTTTTCCGGTGGAACGGAAGCGACGGCATTTAACCCGCGAGCAGTGGCGGCCATGCAACGTAGTGGACTAAACTTCTCGACTACCGATGCTGACAATTCGAATCCTCACTTCGAAGTTAGAACCGCTGATGGTGCGAAAGCACAAGTCTGCTTCTCCAAAGTCTACGATGCGCAACCAAATCCGACCAAGGGATACTGTGCGATCATGACCTGCTCGCAAGCGGATGAAGCTTGCCCATTGGTAAAGGGTTGTGACCTGCGTATGCCGATTCGTTATGAGGACCCCAAGATAGCGGATGACACCGATCAAGAGGCCAATTTGTATGACGAGCGCACGCGCCAAATTTGTCGCGAGATGCTCTTCATAATGTCAAACGTACAACCTTAGCCAACACGTTGTACATTGCGAACTACTCACTCAATTGAGGCCACTTTCTTGAGCGATTCGTCATCTCCTGCTACGAAGATCGTATCGGATTCTTTCAGCCGATACCCTGTCACCCCATGTAAGCCCCTCCAACGTTCTGTTCCATTCAAACATTGCAAACCAAAATACTGGGCAAAAAATGAGAATCGCGGTACCAGATCCCAGCGACGACGACCAGGCGTTGGATTGGGCAGGGCCCACGAAGTTGATGGCCTTTAGACGTACCTGTCCAGCCATGGCTCCGGAGAACGTCGATGATCGAGATTTGGGTCTTCAGAGCT
>JAYVHC010000953.1:0-8447 GCA_043771575.1 Planctomycetia bacterium | reverse complement strand
TGGTGGACCGATGAACGCGCCAAGCTCGAAGCCGCTCGGCTCAAGAAACATGAGGAAACCAAGCAAGCCGCTACGGCCCGCGAACAAGAAATTGCACCTGAGCGTGAGAAGTTGGAAGCCGAGCGCGTGCAAAGAATCGCCGCCGCTGGAGAAGCACTTAAGAAAGTCGACGAGGCGGGTTTGGGAATCGCCAATAAATGGCTGGCCGACAAGACTAGCAAGTTGAGCTGGTTCACGGCGACGCCGACCTCTGCTAAAGCCAGCAATGGCGCGACGCTCGTCCCACTGGCGGATCGTTCGGTGCGCGCCAGCGGAAAAGCGGATAAAGGGAGTTACACGCTGACTTTCCGTACGCCGCTACGAAACATCCGGGGCCTGCGCTTGGAGACGTTGACCGATGAAACGATCAAAGGCAATGGTCCGGGCTTGTCTGCCAATGGGAACTTTGTGGTAACCGAGATTGAAGTCAATGCGGCGCCGCTCGCAGATGAAAAGGCTATAAAGAAAGTCGAGTTCGCTTCCGGCAAAGCGGACTTTACGCAGGAAAGCTTTGCCATCGAACAGGCCTTCGATGGCAATAAAGGCAATGACCGCGGCTGGGCCGTTTCGCCGCGCGTTGGCATGACACACTGGGCCACACTCACCACCAAAGAGCCGATCGATTTCGAATCCGGCGCTTTGATCACCGTTGTATTGCACCAATTCCACGACGCCGTCGATCATCGCTTGGGCCGCTTCCGGATTTCGTTCGCCATCGATCAAGGCGAAATCGATTTGGGACTTCCCGAAGAATTTGCTGCAGCAGCAGCAGCAGGGGAAGAAACGCGTACCGTGGATTCGCTCAAACCATTGCTGGCATACTTGCGAGCCAACGACAAACAGTGGCTAGACGCGCAAGCCGCCGTGGCCTCAGCGCAACAGCCGGTTCCAGCCGATGTACCACTGGTGGCGCTGCGTGCCCAAATTGCTGCACTCGAGGTTGTCACACCCGAGGATACGAAACTTGTTCAACTTCGAACGGATTTTGAAGCTAGCAAGCTTCAGATCGATAACCGCCGCCTTACCTTGGCTCAGGATTTGACCTGGGCTTTAATTAACAGTCCCGCCTTTTTGTTCAACCATTAGGAGCTTCCGATGTTACGTCTACAAGGTTCACCAGGAAAAGACCTTTGCGATAGCCACTTGGGAGTAAGTCGACGCGACGTGTTGCGCGTCGGCGGTTCCGGCTTGCTGGGGCTGTCTCTGGGCAATATTCTGCAGCTGCAAGCCCGCGCGACTGAAGGCAAACAAGTTGTTGCGCCGGGATGGGGAAAAGCCAAAAGCGTGATTATGGTTTACTTGCAAGGCGGGCCAAGTCACTTGGATCTGTGGGATCCCAAAGAGAATGTGCCAGATAACGTGAAGAGTTCATTCAAGAACATCTCAACCAAGATCCCAGGAATCCAATTCACAGAGAATTTGCCAAAACTCGCGCAGATCAATGACCGCTTCACCATGATCCGCTCGATGAGCTACACGCCGAACGGGCTGTTCAATCATACCGCTGCGATCTATCAACTGATGACCGGCTACACGACCGACAAAGTCAGTCCCTCAGGACAACTCGAGCCGCCAACTCCAAAAGACTTTCCAAACTTTGGCTCGAATATCATCCGTCTGCGACCAACTGAAGAACCGATGTTGCCCTTCGTGATGCTGCCGCGACCATTGCAAGAGAGCAACGTAATTGGCAAAGGTGGGACGGCGGGGTTCCTCGGCAAGTCGTTCGATCCCTATACGCTTTATCCTGACGGCGATGATATGGATATGGCCAAGATGGAGCGGATCAAGATCGACGACCTGCAAATGCGGCCAGACGTCTTCGCCGTGCGGCTCGAACGACGGGCAAAACTCCGCGATCTCGTCAATGCGCAGATGCCGGAAATCAACCAGGCTGTTAAAAATTTCCAGCTAGACAGCTACTACGATCAAGCCCTGAACCTGATCGTGTCGGGACGGGCTCGAGAAGCGTTCAGTTTGTCGAGTGAGTCGAGCGAATTGCGAGACCGATATGGACGCAATACGTTCGGTCAAAGCTGCCTCTTGGCTCGCCGTCTGGTAGAAGCCGGCACGCGCGTCGTCGAAGTCATTTGGCCCAAAGTCGCAAACTCAGACAATCACTCCTGGGACCATCACACCGGCTTGACCGAGCGGATGAGAGATCGCTCCGGCCCAATGCTCGACGCTGGCCTAAGCGGCCTGATCTCTGACCTGGATGAGCGCGGCATGCTCGACGATACGTTGGTCGTCTGTATCGGTGAATTCGGTCGGTCGCCGCAGCGTGGTGTGAGCACTTCCGGTAACGGCAACTCCGACGATGGCCGCGACCACTGGCCGTACTGCTACACGGCAGTAGTTGCCGGAGCCGGCGTCAAACGCGGATACGTCCATGGCAAGAGCGACAAGACTGCCTCCGCTCCGCTCGAAGACCCAGTCCACCCCATCGAGCTACTCGCCTCGATCTACCATGGCTTCGGCATTGACCCAGGGACCATAGTTTACAATCATCTCAACCAACCACGTGAGTTGGTGAAGGCGCAAGCACTCACCGCAATCTTCTCTTAGTCTGACAGCGGAACAAAAAAGACCCGTATGGCGTTACAGCGCCATGCGGGTTATTTTATTGCGTTGGTTGACATTGATGTGGCCAATGAAACGCTTTCGCAGCGATAGCAGAAGACGTGTAGTTCTAACTGCTGCTGCTTCTTCCAGATAGAAAGAGTTGCAGGAAATGAATGCGAAATTAGTTTTGATAGCCTTTTCCGCCCTTTTGTGTCTTTCTGAATTAGCAAAGGGTGGAGTCATCCTGTATGTCCATTTTGGAGATACAGTGGTCAGCAGTGAAAGTGATATTCGGTCGAGCTATGATCCCGGTGGAAGTAGCCTAACGGCAAACATCTATTTGCAATTGACCGGAGGGTCGACCTTGTACGGCTACCGCTTTTCAATTCGTTTCAATAATGCCGACCTCGATTACCAGACGCGTGAACAGTTCCGACCAGGAAATTTTGAACCAAATTCAAGTGTTGAATATGAAAACGGCAGTAATCCCGACCCTGGGCCGGTCAGCCAAAGTCTACTCAACCCATTCGCGGGGAATTTCTTGGAGTTAAGAAGGTTTAATGGTGAGGTTCCTTTCCCTAACTCCTTCCCCTTAACCCTTCAGCCCCAAACTGATTTTTATAAGCTTGCAACTTTGACTTTCGCAGTGCGTTCGGGGGCGACATTGTCGCCTGGAGCTCCTTTGGTCCTTCCAGGAGAATTCGACGGCATGCCATCCAAACCGCCACTATTTCCGAACGATGTGCGGCTCGACTCATTTTTCTCGGAAGATAACGGCTATGCTCCTGTTTTTATTACGGTGGTTGGAGGTTCAGTTTCGGCAGTTCCTGAACCAGCTTCTGCAGTAGTGTTGGGAGCTCTTGGAGTACTTGCATTGGTTCGGCGAAAACGTCGTGAATTGCTATCAGTGGCTTGAAAAGTCTGTTTACGCTGATTGCGGCGAGTTTACCGTTTAAAGTGGATTTTCTTAAGTCAGTTTGACGATGTATTGCAATAGCCGCTCCTGGCGGCGCGCCGTTTCGATGCTTGCCCTGCAATCGCTGCGGCGCTTTGTTATTCATCCTTGAAAGTCCTTACCATGTGTTCGGCGTCGCGTTGCATTTGCCTTGGATTAATCGTCGTGTTGGCAACTCAATCGGGTTGCGTAATGCTGAGCGCCTTTTTGCCTCGCAAGCCCACGAGCGCACTTGATGTGAGCCTGCTCAAGGCGCAAGGCTACTCGATTCCGCCCGGCGGAATGCCCGCGCCCGTGGTACTCGATCCGAATGATGGGCCGCGAGTCATTTTGGAAGTTCGTGCTGACGAGAGGCACTTGGAAACGATTCCGTTGCCTGAAAAGGGGATGTTCATCGAGGAATTGGTTCAGCAAGCGAAGTTGCATGAAAATTTCGGGCAGCTGTCGATCTCAATCATGCGGCCGAACGGTGAAGGTGCTCCCCCAGTTCGAATGGATCTCACAACCAATGACGCTGGCAAAGCGACCAACGTGGGCCAGAACTATGCCCTGCGCCCCGGCGATCATATTATTGTGCTACACGATGAACGATCCTATTTCGAGCGTTTCATTACCAAGACCATGAAGACGAATTAATATCCGTTTCCTCCCCAAGAAATTCATGACCACGATTCACGATGAACTCCGAAACCAAGCACTGCTTGATCGCACATCGCGGACAGATGACGAGCGTATTCAGGGTGTCGTTCCCCTTCCACCGCCGGAACATCTGATTCGCTTTTTCCCTATTGAGGGCACACCCACCGAGCAACTGATCGACGAGACCCGGACTGCGATCAAAGACATCTTGCATGGTCGCTCCGACAGGTTGTTGATTGTCGTAGGTCCCTGCTCCATCCACGACCCGCAAGCGGCGATTGAGTACGCGCAACGACTGGCTGCCCAGCGACGACGACTGCAGGCCGATCTTGAAATTGTGATGCGGGTCTACTTCGAGAAACCGCGAACCACCGTTGGTTGGAAAGGGCTGATCAATGACCCTTACCTTAATGAGAGCTTTCGGATCAATGAGGGGTTGCGCATAGCTCGTGATTTACTGGTTCGAATTAATCAAGCAGGCGTTGCTGCAGCTTCCGAGTTTCTCGATACCATTTCTCCGCAGTACATTGCCGACCTGATCAGTTGGGGGGCCATCGGTGCCCGAACAACTGAATCCCAAGTACATCGCGAACTCGCTTCTGGTCTGTCGGCTCCCATCGGCTTTAAAAACGGAACCGATGGCAATGTTCGGATTGCCATTGATGCGATCCTTGCGTCGCAGCGCAGACATCACTTTCTTTCTATCCACAAGAATGGCCAAGTCGCCATTGTTGAAACTAGCGGCAACAACGACTGCCATCTTATTTTGCGTGGTGGCAAAGAGCCCAACTTCGACGCGGCCAGTGTCGATGTGGCCTCCCAGTTGCTTTCGGACGCCAATTTAGCGCAGCGATTGATGATCGATATCTCACACGCCAACAGTCGCAAGGACTACCAACGACAAATCGAAGTCGGTGGAGAAGTAGCCGCACAGATTGCGGGCGGGGAGGATCGTATTTTCGGTGTCATGATCGAGTCTCATCTAGTAGCCGGACGTCAGGAACTTATATCCGGGCAACCGTTGGTCTATGGTCAGAGTATCACGGACGGCTGCCTCGGTTGGGACGAGACGATGTTACTATTGGATGGCCTTGCAGCTGCGGTTCGAAAGAGGCGAGAAACTTTTTTACCAATGAAAATGTAGGTCGGGCGGGCGAGGCTCCTGCCGAGCTTTTGGAGGCAGCGCACGCGTCCCCCCTGGTTGACGGTTCATCGCGGCCACGCAAAGGCCCCCGCAAAGGCTCCGCAGGAGCGTCGCTCTCCCGTTGCAACAGGCTTCGCATTACCAGTTCTATAAAGCCAGCAGGCTCGGCTGGCAGCGGGTCCAACGCTGAAATGTGGGTAAAGACTAGTTCCTGCTAAATGTACCGCCGCGGAAGTTCGAGATGTTGTAGTTGAAAGGAAGCACGCCGTAGATGCCTTCAGTGAAGACTTGACGAACGAAGTTGTTCATCAATTTCACTGGAGTTTGCGGCACGATTATGGTGTCGCTGTCTCGAAGCCAGATCTCGTCAGCGGGCGTCGGGTCTTTTCCGAGGATCGCGCCGCGCAAATCGACCCGCGTCGCAATCAATCGCCAGTCTTCAGCTCGGCGGAAAATTACTATTTGCCGCAAGTTACCGCCGACTTTATGTCCCCCGGCCAACGTGATGGCTTGAGTCACTGAAGTTGGCCCCAGCAATTGGTAACGATTGGGTACTGCCACTTCGCCGGTAACGAAAATGAAATGCTGTGCTTCAGCAGCAATTTTGGGTTCCACTTCAAGACCCGAAACGATTCTCCCAAAACGAAGATTGATTTCGCGTTTAACTTCATCGACCGTCATCCCAAGAACGCAGATCGCACCCAGTTTTGGCAAACGCACGGTACCGTCGGCATGAACCGTGTCAACCCAATTCTGGCCACCCGTTCCGGCTCGCGCATCGACGGAATTCAGGATCGCGGACTTCAGCGAATTTGTCTTGATTGGAGTGACGTCGATCGACGGCTCGCGGATGAAGGCTTTGTATTTAACTTCTAAATTATGGCGCAGCTGGGGAATCGTTAGTCCCGCAGCTTCGATTTCGCCCAACAGGCTAACGGTCAGATTACCGTCCGGTTGAATCACCAGTCCGCGGCCTTGTTGAAGATCGCCCTTACGAATCTTGTCGTCAGTAGCAGATTCAATGGCAACTTCGTCACCCACCATCAATCGATAGTTTCCTACCAGTTGCGTTGGCGAGTCAATGAACACAAAGGATAGAGAATCGCCAACTCGTAAGCGGTAGTCCATCGTCGACGGCAAACGAATTGGCCCTATGAACTCGCCGTGCGCTAGTGGCTGAAACGGATAGGGATGCAAATCTTTCCAATGCTGACGAGCGCAGCAGTTGTCTGCACAATCGATGGCAACTGTGCATGGTTGACAACGTCCCGCTGCAACCTGTTGTTGGGGTGGCGGATTGTGAATAGAGAAACCACTGCGATCGACGACACCCATTTCCGGCGCGAATTCAGTATTATGGACGAACGGCTGCGGAGCAAACATTTTTTCGTCGACGGCGTCGGACTCTGTCGATGGGTTCTTTGTCGCAAGTGAGCTGGGTTGATCCGCCGACGGCAATGTGACCGGTTGCTGTATCCGTGATGGTTGCACCACCGCTGGCCCAGCGGTTTGCGCAAACACTCCTTGCACGTTCGCAACTACCATGCAGGTTGCGAGAACGGTCAAACTTTTTTGAACGGCGCGTGTCAAGTGCATTGGAATCTCTTCAGCGAAATCGACATGTGTTGTTTGGTTAACGCAGTTGATGTGCGTTCGTGACGGTGGCCGATCTATCAGGCGTCGGAGTCGACATACTCGCACCAGGTTCGACTGGGGTTTTTGGGCCGATCGCACGTGGACTGATGGCGATGAAATCCTCCTGCGAAACTTCCACTATTGAAGGCACAGGAGAGACTGGTGGAGTGCGACTTTGAATCGCAGCCACGGATTGATTAGCCCAGTTGACGGTTTTCATATCGCCCAAGCGTCGGCTGGCTTCCGCGAGATTGCTAAGGAATGCTTCGTCTTTCTTCAGTTCAACCGCCGCGATAAGGGCTTCGCGGGCCTCTTCGTTGCGGTCCATCTGCAGTAACAAGTAACCAAGCTGATTGCATGCGATGGCATTGGTTGGCATGGTCACGCGCGACGCATGGTAGTAAGCCAGCGCTTTCATCCGCAGTACATCAATGTTATTGCTGGCGGCGTCGGCTTCAGCCTGATAGGTGCGACCTACTGTGTAAAGTAACTCGCTAGCCCAGGGGTGTCCCTGCGCGGCTTCGGTAAGCTGAGATTCGGCGAACTGGCGGTAGTGTTGAGCGGCCGCGAGAGGTGACATATCTGATAAATTATTGCTCTTGAGGACGGGTGTTTTGTGTGCGTCAACCAAGCGTCGAAGGGAATCTCCATCTGCGGTCAAGCGCATAGCAACCACAAAATCCTCCGCTTCGCGAAGTGCTTGGTTTGCGGCCTGCATGGCGGGTTCGCAACGAAATAAGTTGTCGTGCAGATCGATGTGACGGAACAGCAACATGCTCGCCATTTCCGCTTCTTCGCGAGCCGAACAAAATGCGCCGCGGCGCAGCAAACACTCGCATTTCGTGACATGATCACTCAATCTAGTTTGAATTGATTGCCAGCCCTGGGGGGATTCAATAGGTGTCACTGAAGGTTGAACCGCTGAAGCGTTTGCAAACCTTGGGTCGTTGGTAATACGTGCAGAGACCAGACTCGCACGTATGCGATCTTGCTTAGCCGGCTCAACCGCTTTTTCGAATTGCGATTCGATCGCTTCCACGCGTGTTGCGATGTGATTGAGCAACTCGTTCGTGGAAGCGGGTTGTTGCTTTGTAGCGGCCGTTGAATGCAAGCTGTACTGCGTAGCGGGTGTCGGAATGCTGGCGCTGGAAAGGGAAGGGGCGATGAATTGAGGTTGCGTAGTAACGTTTGCATGGCGGGACGGTGCGCGCGACTGGCTGCCGCTACGAGATGTCCACTGCAGTTGATTCGAGCGTGCAGGCGCGGATTGGTTCGTTTGCGCGGTAAACGTTCGAGTTGAAGTGACCATCGGACTGAAAATCACTGCGTTGCTTGGCTCGGCCAAGTTTTGCTCAAGAGTCGTTGGTTTGTCACTGCTCGCATGCGGGACCGTCGCGAATGATTCGAGCGCATCAAACTTGAAGCTAGAAGAATCGGCTAGTGCTGGGAAACCTTGAGTTTCGCCGACCGACT
>JAYVHC010000952.1:0-3293 GCA_043771575.1 Planctomycetia bacterium | reverse complement strand
GCCTGGTGCTCGGGAGCGATCGCCTTTGCAGCCTTGAGCTCAACCATGACTTTTTCTTCGACAAAGAGGTCGGCATAGAACTCGCCAACGATTCGTTGTCGAAAGTGAACACGGATAGGATGCTGGCATTGAACGTGGAATCCCTCTTCCTGGAGAGCGATTGCCAACTGTAAGTCGGATCGACGATTATCCTGTGAATCCTGTATATCCATGTTCGCTTCACCGGTTGTGTCGACTGGTGATAGTTACTTACCACTCATTCTTAATGCACCACGGCTGACTCCGGTCCCTTGCGTGATGGCCAGAACGCGACCGCCAATATCGCGGCAGCGATGATGGCGACGAACATAGGTATCATGAACAATCCCGAGTAATTCGTCACGATCGCTTCCGTGGAAGCATCTTTAGTTCCATACAGCTGATCGTGCAAATAGGGCGCAACTGCATTGGCGGCAAAAGGACCAGCTCCGAGAATCATAAAGTTAAACAGCCCTTGCGCACTTGAGCGGATGTCCTTTGGAAGGTATTCATCAACAAAGATGTATACCGTTGCAAAGAAAAATGCATAGCACACACCGTGTAGTATCTGCACGGAAATAATGATTGCGGGATTATCAGGAAAGAAGGCAAATACACCGAATCGAACCGCATGGCCGAGGACGCCCAAGATCATCGTTACGCGCCACCCCAAGCGGGATAGAAAGTAGCCCAAAACCGCCATCGTTAGAATTTCGGCAATCTGTCCAATACTCATGATTGGCATAATCCAACGTTGCTCAATACCAGACGCAGACAAAAAGCGTTCAGTCCAACTGAAATAAAGCTGGTGGATGCCGGCATCGATAAAAGTAACGATCCAGAGAACCAAAATGCAAGGAACCGCAAGCGACTTACCGGCCTTCATAAATGCTTCGAGTCCACCCGACTTTGCATCCTTGCGAGGCGGTGTGTGGGGAAGGGTTAAACTAAATCCCGCAAGCGCAATTGAAGCGACCCCCGCGACTACAAATGACCAAGTTACGAGTGATTTATCATTCGACCCGAGCAAGAAGAACATTGGCCACGCGGCAGCGATCCAACCGATTGTGCCACCCATTCTTACAGGACCAAATTCACGGGACGGGTCTTTCATTGCGTTGAAGGCGATGGCGTTTGTAATTGAAATCGTTGGGACATAAAAGAAACAGTGAATCGCCATCAATATCAGGAATGGCATAAAGCTCGTCGTTTGCGAAAGGGCGAGCATACTTAGTCCTCCGATCAAATGGCTGAATGCGAGCGTCTTTTCTGCAGAGAAGTACTTATCAGCCAACTGGTTACTTACAAACATCGCCAGCAATGCTGCCAACGGGAACATATTCAAGATCGTCGACTGCTGCGGACCATCAAACTTCAGATAAGGTAGGTATCCGAAAATCAGAGGAAACCAAACGCCCCAAATGAAAAACTCCAAAAACATCATGACGATTAGTTTAAATCGCATGTTGCTCGGCGCTGTTTGAACGGAAACATCAGCACTTGCCACAGTTAACCTCCGAGAAGTATCAGTTGTACAACACGCTTAGATCAATTTGCACCTACTATTTGTCGATCATGCCGATGTCGGCGAGCCAGTGTTGGCATAGCCCTGGCCATTGCTCTGCGGCACCAGAACCAGCGGCCAGCCCTAAACCGTGTTTCCCTTTGGCAAACACATGCAATTCGCCAGGTACACCGGCGGTTACCATCGCGGAATAGAATCGCAAACTATTCTCAGCCGGCACGGCTTTGTCTTCAGCAGTATGCCACAAGAACGTCGGCGGTGTTTGACTAGTCACCTGTTTTTCATTCGATAGCGAATGAATCAACTCGGGCGACGCGTCCGCGCTGAGCAAATTCTTTTGACTGCCGCCATGCGTGTAACTTTCGCCGAGCGCGATCACCGCATACGACAATATTCCAAAGTCCAGGCGACTGCTTTGTCGGTCAATCGGGTCAGCGGCGTCGGCTTGGCCATGGTCAAAATGCGTCAACACAGTCGATGTCAAATGACCGCCTGCCGAAAACCCAATCATGCCAAGCCGCTTGGAGTCAATATTCCAATCGTCCGCGTGACTGCGAGTGAGTCGAATGGCCCGCTGAGCGTCGAGCAACGGATTGGGATGACCATAACCGCGACCCCGATGGCGATAAGATACAATCACTCCCGCCATGCCCATGTCATTGGCCCACTTAGCGAACTGATGCCCTTCGTGGTCCATGGCTAATCCTCCATATCCTCCACCCGGGCAGATCATCAGCACTGGCGTGGGTTGCTTGGCGTTCTCTGGCGTGTAGACAATGACTGTCGGAATGTCCTTTTCCTCTGTCCCCAGCGCATTCGGCGCGTCGCCCTCCCACAAGCGAAACGTCTTCGGTTCAGCGGCCTGTAATTGGGCGATCAAAATCGCTACCAAAGCAACGGCGCTGACTGCGGCGCTGAGTTTTCGAGCTTTCGACATCTGGAACCTTGAGGGGGTATGGATAAGGTGGGATTTGAAATCTGCTATCTGCTATCTGCTATCTGAATTTTGAAATCTGAAATCTGAAATCTACGTGGTGCGTCGATATTCGTAAGAGCGCAGCTACGATTTGGAAAGTTCTCGCTTGGCGGCGCTTAAGACATCGCGGAGCACAAATAGGCTTTGGGCGGTCGAATCACCAGGGTTTAGCGTAGCGTAGCGAATCCCCTGACGAAAACAATCGACCATTAAACTCAAAAACCGCGTTCGATCAACTTGCACTACCTTGCTGGGCGCATCACAGCACTTTTCCGCATAATCGTTCGCACGCTGCTCCGTTGAAAACAGGGCCACCGTCAACTGCGCGTCCGCTGGCAACTGCTCGTCAGCCAATCGCCACATCGCCAGCGATCCCTCGGCGGCATCACCGAGCACCACCAGCCAAGGGTCAAGTTCAACAGAGTTGGGGTTTTCATTCAACATGGTGTGCTCGGGGTAACAACTCGAATGTTGCCGCTATTCTCGCTCGCAGCCTTATTTGCGGCCTTCGCACAGCCGTGTTTCAACTAGGATACTACCTACGCGAGCGAGACACACGCCACCCAAGGCAATCCGCTTGCACAATTCGCTCGATTTCGAGCCTCCGCTTACCGCAGTAGCCTATGTCAACCGCTGATGACACGAGTTCTCAAAACCGAGAGCCCAAACCGAACTTCCCGGAACGTAGTCCAACCTCACAACCCGACGTTCGTCCAAATCATCGCGTCGCTCGGCCCAGCCGCGGTAGATACTCAGACCTTGTTCGGTGGCCAA
>JAYVHC010000951.1:0-7401 GCA_043771575.1 Planctomycetia bacterium | reverse complement strand
TGCATCAACTCGATATAACGCTTGGTTTGCTCGATGTTAACTTTCACCTTTTCCGGGTCGTCCGAATGGTATTCGCAATTCGATCCGTACCCGATCAATTCGACCGGCGAGTCGGCAAAACGCTTGCGAACTTCGGCGCGAGCCTCTTTCGGCAGTCGCGGTTCAACACCATGTTTGTGTTCCGTGCGAAGTTCAACACCTAGCAAGCCGGATGCTTCACAGTTCCGGAGCAAATCAGGTAATTCCATGTCCTTGCCCCACAAATAGGTTACCAACCCGAATCGCATCTTAGCCGCTGGCAGTGCGGCCGCCGAACTGAAGCGATTTGCCATCGCGAAGGCAGTTCCTGCCATAGCAGTTTGTTGCAAAGCCTCGCGACGATTCATTTTGACGGCCATAGTTCACCTGGAAGAATTTGTGGGTGGTGGGGATTTTAAACTGACCAGGCGCTCTTGTGCCTTCAAGACAAGCGGTGCCAAGTTTCGATTACCTTCGTACAAGTTGACGATGCTTTCCCATATTTGTTTAGCAGCAACAACATTGCTTTTTTCGTATAGCCTGTTGGCTTCCTCAAGTTTGCCCAGCAACAGTTTCTGTAGCTGGTTTGCGTCAAGCGGCGATGACTCAATCGCTCGTAACTGGCGCCTGGCCAGGTTGATGATCGGTCGGTCACTCTCTTCGTCGGACAAGATGTTCACAATTCCGCGGTACTTCTCAAGTGCCGTGACTTTATCCCCGAAGTCTTCAAACGTTTTCGCTTCAACGTAGCGCCGTTCGGGTTCGGATTTTGGCGCGATCCCCATGCGTTGGTTGCGATCAATGCGTCGTTCAGCGTCCTGCATGTCCACCCACTCGATTTGCTCCCTTGCCCATTCGGTATGTTGGCCATCGGGAAATCGCTCGACCAATGAATGGAGATACTTGTCACGAGCATCGTTCCAGTGAATCCAATCCTTGCTGGCCAGCGCGCTCTCGGCGCGTTGCCGCAATGCGTCTTCCGACAATGGCAGCAAGAACCAGATCACCGCAGCCACAGCGATCGTCAACCCGGTCACCAACACCCACGGACGTTCAAAGAAGGATGCGCCATCCCCTTCGCGTTGCTTCTTTAAGGGCTTGATTCCGAGCACTCTCTCAGCTTCTTCTCGATTCACGCCCATCTGCAAGGCACTGAATCCTCCGGTCGCATGTTGCAGCACACCGACCCCTTCTACATGGCGGCGCTGAGCTTCTTTAAACGCTAGTTGTAGTGCTGTCGCACTGAACGGCCGTTGCCGTGGGTCCTTAGCGAGCAACTGATCGACAATCGCGTTCAACCAAACAGGACAATCGAGAACTTTTGTGCTTGCGCTGGCTGGCACTTCACTGCGCACACGCTGCATCAATTCTTCTGTTGTCGTGGCCAGGATCGGCGGCTGGCCGGTTAACATCAAGTACATCAACGCGCCCAGAGAATAGAGATCGGACTTCTCATCGGCAACGTGATTTTCGAAGACCTCCGGTGCCGTATACAGCAATTGCCGAACGAGCGGCGGACCGCCACCCAGCATAGAGGAAATCGCCTCTCTCCGGAAATCACAGATTTTGGCCCGTCCTTCGGCGCTGAGCACAATCTTTTCCGGTCGTAATCGTCCATGCACCCAACCCATTTGATGCGCATACTGCAGTGCTTCAGCCAATTGCTGGCTGTATTCTAAAACCGTTTCCCAGGGCAAGCGGTCACGGCGATCTAGCACCTTATTTAGCGAATCGCCATCTACTAACTCGGAGGCCAGGTAAGCGTTGCGTGTATCAAATCCACCTCCGTAACAGCGGGCGATGCTTGGATGTCGAAGTTGTTTCAATTGCTCGAGCTGGCCGGCGAAGGCGGCGCGGCTTTCTGGTGTCATACCCAGCGGTACCGGGAAAATTCGCAACGCAGCGAGTTTCTTTTGCTCCAAGTGAATCGCGCGAAACACTTGGCCGGAATGCTTGGCAGCCGTCATAGGCGCTTCAAGTGCGAATGGTCCTATCCGCGATTTGGCCATGTCACTTAGTTCCGCTTGGCATTGTTGGGCAAAACTCTAGTTTGATTGCAAATCGCTCCTGGTGCAATCGGACTAACTACTCGGCTTCCGACGCCAGATTGCATTGGTTTCTAATCAACTGCGGTCCGAGCGAACCGGCGAACATGCCGATAAGCGCTGCACCGAGGCCGATCAATTGAGGCGGGTACACTTTGTCGATGCCCGCTAAGGTTGGAAGGAAGGGACTGAGGGAAGGAGCAAACATAAACGGTGCCCAGCAAATAATCCCCATCGCGATCGATAGCAAAGCGCCTTGTGTGGTGGCTCGTTTCCAGTACAGTCCAAAGGTCAACGGCACGAACGAACCGACCAACGTGATCTGGTAAGCCGACGATACCAGATCGTAAATGGACGTGCCCTGACTGAGTATGGCGTAGGTCAACACCATCGCTGTAAAAGTGAAGATCGAGACGCGCATCGCTTTCAATCGCTGCTTGTCAGACATGCCCGGGACCAAGTGCCGAAGAATGTTCTCGACGAAGCTAGTCGAGGGAGCAAGCAACGTCGCGGAGGAACAGGACTTGATCGCCGATACTAATGCCCCAAAAAACAAAATCTGCACCATCAACGGCATGTGGTCCATGATCATTCGTGGCAGCACTTTTTGTGCATCGTTTTCCAACAATTCTTGCGCGTGCTCGGGCATAATCAATAAAGCGGAAGCAACAATGAACATGGGAACGAAGGCAAATGCTAGGTAGCAAAGTCCGCCAATTACCGCACCGTAACGAGCCGCGTTGACATTTTTCGCAGACATCACTCGCTGAAAAACGTCTTGCTGGGGAATCGATCCGAGCATCATCGTGATTGCCGCAGCGATAAAAAACGCCCAGTCTTTCGGATTCGACTCCGGCAAAATGCGGTACCAATGCCTTTCGGTAGCCATTGCAAAAACTTTGTCCGCACCACCTGCCAAGTTCGCTGAGTACCACGCAATGTATGACATCCCCAGTACCAAAACGATCATTTGCACAAAGTCCGTATAGGCCACCGCCATCATCCCCCCAATCATGACGTAAATCAGCACTAGGACGGTGCCAATAATCATACCTAAGGCCGGTGAAATCGCTCCACCAGACAATATCGAAAAGACCAATCCTAGAGCGGTAATCTGTGCTCCGACCCAGCCGAGATAGCTCAGGATAATGATGATCGAACAAAGTATTTCCACCGGGACACCAAAACGTTTACGATAAAAGTCCCCGATGGTAAGCAGGTGCATTTTGTACAGCCGTGTGGCATAGAACACGCCGACCAGTACCAGGCACATCGAAGCGCCAAAAGGGTCTTCTACAACACTCTCCAGTCCACCTTTGACAAACTTTGCCGGGATGCCCATCACCGTTTCCGCGCCGAACCAAGTCGCAAAACTGGTCGTGATAACCATGTATAAAGGCAGGCTGTGACCGGCGACCGCGAAGTCCTCTGTGCTTTTGATTCGTGATCCCGCCCAAACACCGATCCCCAAGGTCCCGACCAAGTAGAGCAGTACGAATACAAGTAGAATGACATTCATTTGGTTGCGAGTTGTCCCTGGATGAGCGCGTCAATAATGGGCATCGTCGGTCTGGATGGCTTAGATTGTAAGGAACGACAGTAAACGAGTCGAGAATGGAACGGGCAATGGACCGAAGTCAACGCGCAGTTTTCTAGTGGATGAAATCGTTCAAGTTAGCCAGCCCCACAAAGCTCCGCAGGAGCGTCGCTCTCCCGAAAACGATTGATCGCGCAATACAACATGTATAGAGCCTCACGATTTTCGGCATAGATGTGCCGCTATGCTATTAAGTCAGCAGGCTCCTGAGGGCCCTGCAGGACAGATCGGTCGCGACTCGATCTGTCCTGCGGTACGAGCGGCTGAAGGTTCAGGTGAACGGGAGGCCAGCGAAATTCAGCTCAACGCGAATGTTGCGGGTTCACGCGCGCGGATCAAGTTCACTCAGTCACTCTTGCGTTCAATCAACCAAATCACTTCACCCTTGGCGCGGCTTACTAAGCGGCGCGGCGAACTTGCTTGACCAGTGCCCCCAGTGGAGCTGGGCGCTCGGCTGGCAAAGGCAAGGTGACGTCCAACTCAAGCTCCGTTCGCAGGATCTTCACTCCAGGTGGGGCCTGGACGCCAATTCTTACTTTATCGTTCCCCACCGCCACGATCGTTAACACAATATCATCGCCTAGGTGAATACACTCCGAAGCCTTACGTGACAAAATTAACACAGCCGATTCCTCCATGAAAAAAAGAGATAATTTAAGGCCAACGTCCGTATTGGCCCTTCGTCACGTAATCACTGCCGACTAGGAATCGGGTGATTGGCCGCTCGGCGGCCAAGCGAATCGTAAAAGAACACCGAGCCGCGATGGAGGTCCCAAACCGCAGTTAGTCGCACACTTCGCGGGCCATAGATACAAAAGAACAGACCGCACGGTTTGCCTTGCTGCATGAGCAATCGCTCGGTCATCTGAAAGGCATCTTTTTCAAGCTGGTTTTTTGCACACAGTTCACCGCGAACAAATTCGCGGATCGAATCGATCTTTTCATCTGGGAGAGCGGTTCCAGTTGGCATATTTGAAATTATCCTCATTCCATGAGGGTGCATGATTCTTCACTCCCAGCCGGAATCGCGGGGGCGATTCAAACTGGGATCCATAGAGTGCTCGATGACTTGACGCGAACGGCTCGGTAAAGGCTATGGCAACTTGGTTACACGTCAAACTCGGTTGAAGTGTGGGTAGATAATTTTGCTGCCCTTACTTAGATCGCTCAGTTTAAAAGCTATCGAAGCATTGCATCTATCGGCTGACTCTTCACGATCGCTTAACTGGACAACCTAGGTAAAGTGTACTAGCGCAAATTCTTGCTATACGCACGATCTAAGATCTGCACAGTGTGCAAAATCGCTACTCGATCACTCCGATTTCGCAAATGTTTTTCAATCTGCACTAAACAGCCAATGTTGCCTGAAACCACCGCCGAAGCACCGGTGTCAAGCACTGCTTGAGCTTTTCGTATCCCCAATTTTGCGGCGATTTCAGGTTGCTCTATGTTGTATGTACCAGCTGAACCGCAACAAGTGTCTGCATCTGACAAACTAACCAACTCAAGTCCCGGAATTCGTTCAAGTAACCGGCGTGGTGCCGCGCGGACCCCTTGAGCATGAGCCAAGTGGCAAGCGTCGTGGTAGGCCACGCGCAAGGGGCTTTCGAGCGCCGGGATTTTCTCCAGTTCAAGTTGGTCGAGGTAAACTGAAATGTCCAAAGTCTTTTTGGCCAGCACCGCAGCCGCCGATTCCAGCTCTGTTCCACGTAACAGCAAGGCGTATTCATGAATTGCCGACCCGCAGCCAGCTGCCGTGGTTACAAAGTAATCGATATCATCGGGAATCGAAGCGATCAATTGCCGTGCGAAGCTAGCTGCTTCGTCCCCTTGCCCAGTATGCCATGACAACGCCCCGCAGCAACCCTGGCGGGGTGGGATTACGACTTCGATGCCGTTGCGAGCCAAGACGCGAATCGCAGAGGCGTTTATATCCGGCGCAAGTACCTGTTGCGCACAACCGGCCTGCAACGCGACTCGGCCACGTCGCTTGCCGATCGCCACTGTTAATTCAGGCAACCGCTGGGTGGGCGGTAGTTCGTCGGGGACCAAATCCAGCATCGGGCGTAGAGATTTCGGTGCCAACCATTTAAGCCCTTTCGTCATCCGTCCGAGCGTCGCAGCAATCTTAAACCTCTGTGGATAGGGCAACGTCATTCTCGCCAGAATAGTTGCTAACGATCGGGGCCTGTTTCCCTTCTCACGCTGCTCGTCGCGATACGAACTGATCAAGTCGCCATAAGGAACACCCGACGGACAATGGGTCACACAAGCTAAGCAACCCAAGCAACGATCGATATGTGGAGCCGCATCCCGCGCATCCAGCGAGCCTTCCAAGACCAGCTTCATCAGAATGATGCGCCCGCGCGGCGAATCCTGTTCTTGCTCCAACTCTTGATAAGTCGGGCATGCCGGTAAACAGAAACCGCAGTGAACACAAGTTCCCACCGCTGCCGCCATGTCCACCCCGCGCGCGCCGTGCTCTTCCGGTTTAATTTCATGCAACATGAGTTATATAATCCATATTCTTCATTTCCCTGCTCTTCAGTCAGACGGCGTTGGTAAGGATGGCACAAGCCACCGGGATTGTGCGTGCCTCATTGATGGTGCCAGCGTTTCCAGCTTTCGTAATCGAACACAAGCCAACACCAATGGAGCTTAATTCAGCGAGGCGCGACCCTGTTTTGTAGCCGTCCAGAGTATGCGTCTATCCGTGCTATTTATGCTATCTACGAGTCCCTCCGCATTGAGCTGCAAAAGCAGAGCGTTCACTTCCTCAAGCGGCACACCCGTTTCTTGGCTGATGCCGGCAGCATTGCGTCGCGTGAAGCACAAGTGGGAAACTAGCGCTCTGAGCACTTTGGTCCGCGAGTCGATCGGCGCCTCTAGGCCCCGCATGGTCATTGCACGGGCGCTTGGTTCAGGTTCTTCTTGACCCGCGGAAATTTCGTTCACCTCGCGTTTTACCTGCGTCACCCGCTGTTCATTTTCACTAGCCAATCTCAGAGCCCTCGACGCAACCGTATCGATGAAGTTTCGCGATGTAACCGCCGCGACTAAACAGAAACCGAAATAAATAAAACGATCGATATTTACAGTCGCAAGATCTTCGCCTGCGCCACTGGCTGACTCCACAATGTCGCTTTTAGCCATCGACAAGAACAACGGAATTAGCGCAGCCGCGATTAGCCCCAGCGTAATGCAGGACAACAATTTCCACCAAAGCGGTGCAATGGGTTCTTCACTCGCAGGTGGTTCCTGCACCGTTGGCAAAGCGCTCATGAACCAGTTTCCAAGGCCGCCCAAAATCCCAGCAAATACCGTCAAGCCGATCAAAATAAGCATGCTGTGTCTCGCGCAGAATTTCAATCATTCTTAGCTTGTTGTTTTCCCAATTGCAACTAGTTTAGCACGCCACACTGCGATTAGTGCCGGCGAATAGAAACTTGCCCAGTAAAAAAGTATCACCGTGATACGAAAATTTCGACACTTCTCGCCGCTCGCCACCTCGATCACGCTCGTTCCCAGGCTCCTGACTGGGAACGAGCAGTCTTGGAGGCTCTGCCCACAGCTTTAAACATCTTTTCATTGTGCGATCCATCATAACGGGAGAGCGACGCTCCTGCGGAGCCTTACCGAGCAGCCAATGGACGTTCACAAGCAAGGGATGGTTGAGCGGCAGCCGCGAAAAGCTCGGCAGGAGCCTCGCTCTCCCGACCGGTGTTTTCATTAGTCGAAACG
>JAYVHC010000950.1:0-4649 GCA_043771575.1 Planctomycetia bacterium | reverse complement strand
CATGCCGTGAAAGCCGACCCCGCCGATCCAACTCAAGTCGCTGCAAGCATGCCGGGCATGGTGATCGGGGTTGCCGTGAAAGTTGGCGACTCCATTACCAAGGGCCAAAAGTTGCTTGCGCTGGAAGCCATGAAAATGGAAACCACTATCTCCGCCGACCGAGACGGCACCATCGAGCAGCTCCTAGTGAAATCCGGCTCGCAAGTTTCGGCCGGAGATTTGCTGTTGGTCGTAAAGTAAAATGCAGTCCACGCGGCGGTTGCGGATTGAGCCTGACGTGTCTTCACTCATGGGTACTCAAAGTGCTTTCAGGAATGAGACTGCATATCCAATTTCTTGAATCGCGGACGGCGATGGCTCGCGGTCGATCACAAACCAGCCGTTGTATTGTCGTTGTTCAAGATGAGCCAAGATGGTGGGAAATTCGGCGGATCCGCGCCCGAGTGGAACGTCGATGCCCCGCCCGCGTGCAAGATCGCGAACAGCGTCGCGGGCGTGTACTAACAGCACATAGGGCGCGCATGCAACCAGCGACTCTTCAGACGAAAAATTGTTGGCTATCAAGTTCGCCGGATTGAACGCGATTCCAATGGTCTTCTCGGCGGTGCTCTCAAGCAGTCCGGCTAACCGCTCGCCTGGCTCGGAACCCGTCTCAGCGGCCAGCATAGCGCCCACATGTTGCCCATAGCGCGCCAAATCCGTCAAACAAATCTGAAGTTGCGAATACGACGGATGCGACACATCCTCCGGCACCCTACCAATTTGATTGACGACGACGTTGCAACCCAGGGTATATGCCAGGCGCATCGCTTCTTTGGTCGCATCGATACGCTGATCGAGGTCTTGCAAAATATCGTAACCACGGCGAGTCCGGAACCGTACCGCTGCAACCCGTAAATTCAGGTCGTCCATCCATTTTTTTAGTTGACGCCGACCAGTATCAGTCAATTCTTTTGGCCTAATGTCCGTTCGAGCGTCGATTTCGACTCCGGTAGCGCCAAGTCGCGCAGCAGTTTGCAACGCTAATTTCAATGGCTGCGCCAAACTGGCAATCTGAATTCCAATTCTTAATTCCGGCACTCTGGATTATTCCTTATCTTGCAAATGACAAATCACTTGTGGACTATTCCTCACAACCTGCACATCGGTCATAACCCTAGATCGGTTCTAGCGCGATGGTACTGGTGTATAGTTTTGATGACGATTAGTGGTTTTTCGCTGCAGGCCCAAGACTTGGAGGTAGATCAAGTTCAGTCGTGGAAATTCCAGCGTAGCGATCTTAATCCAAGTGACCAGTGGCCGAAGGGTTGGAAACGCCGTCAAGATCGCGAACATCCCGCATACTTGACGATGAAAGTCGTCCCGCGCTACCCGGATGCTACTAAAGCCGCCAGCACGTTAAGCCTGCTCTGGCGCAAATTCGAAAGCGGACGCCTGACAGTAGCTGACAACCCAGAGCTCCCGCCTCAACAAGTGTCGCGTTTTTTGGATGCAGTAGTCGACCGGTGCTTCGAATTGCAAATGGATGGAGCATCAGCGGAAGTTATTGGACCTATCGTGCGCCTTGACCCACGCTACAGTTATGGACTTGAGGCTTCCATAGAGTGCGATCATCTGATCGGACATCAAGCTTGGTTGGAACTCGAGTTGCTTGACCAAGACCGACAGCCTGTGAGTAGCTCCGCAACTGAAGTACTGACTGGAACTACAGGTTGGAAGCGAGTTCAGTGTTTTAGCACACTGGACGAACTCAAGGAATTCCAAGCCGCTCGTGTTCGCATTATGGTAAAACGCAATGCCAGCCGTGAATTCCGAGGTGTCGCGCGTTTTGACAATATTCGCATAAACCGAGTTCCGCGTTTGGAACTGCGAAGCAATCTCAAGCTCAATACCGCGCATCCGGGGCAGGAATGCGAAATTACCTGTACGGCCATTGGAATCAACAACAAGGACGAAAGTCCAAGCGTTCGCTTTCAATTAATAGACGAACTCGGACAAGTTGTCGAGCAGAAATCAGTTCCACTTTTGCCTGCCGTCGAACCGCGCAGCCAGCCTTCAAATTCCAGTAGCGATGGGCCTCATTACGTTTCCGCCAAGGGTGCGCCCAGCCACGCCACTCTCGGAACTGACACAACCAGCGGTCAGGCCAATTGGAGAATACAACTCAATAGACCTGGGCATTACGTCGCCCGTGTCTTCTTGGGCAAACACGCTAGCCGTATTCGCGACAGAGAACTGCGGTTGGCTGTAGTCGATACTTTGCCGATCGAAGGCCAAGGACCATTCGGTTGGTCTCTGCCCTCGGGCCTCGATAATGAAAGACTGCGCAGCATCCCCCAACTTGTTCGCACGTACGGTGCCAGCGCGGTCAAGATCCCGATCTGGTTAGATGTCAACGAGGATACCAAAACCATCGATCAACTAGCGTGGTTAATCGAACAGCTGCAATCGCACCAGGTTCAATGCGTAGGTGTGATAGATCAACCACCTGCTTCGCAACGCAAACAATTCAACGATAATAACGACCACCTTCCGATTGTTACTATTTTCCAGAACAAGGCAATTTGGGAACCTTTGCTCGATCCCATCCTGTCGCGGATGACCATGAAGCTGAGTTGGTTTCAACTTGGCAACGACGACGATCATAGTTTTCTCGCCAATGAGAAACTACTTCAGACCATAGCCGAAATTCATACCAGCGTTCAATCTTATAGTCAAGAACTGCGTCTAGTGATCGCTTGGCCATGGCTTGCCGGACTTCCGCAAGGGCAAGCGATGGCTTGGGAAGCGACGCAATTGTCAATGCAACCCGATCTGCGAGCCGAAGAGTTGCCCAGCTACTTCGCCAACAAGTCGCACGAGGGGACAACAAAATGGCTGACCCTAGATTTCTTGCCAGCCAGCAAATACAGCTTGCTCGACCGCGTTCGCGACTTGACCGAACGCATGACGATGATGAAAAAACTCGGCGTTTCGGCTGCCTATGTTACCAAACCGATGGATCAGGAAGTTGGACTATTCAATTCGAACTTTGAACCGCAAGCGATGTCGGTTCCATGGCGAACGCTCGTACAGCACATCGGACCAGCCAATTACGTAGGGAAGATCATGCTGCCGGGTGGGAGCCAAAATCATATCTTCCAAAACGGCAATCGCGGACTCATGGTTATATGGAACGACAATGCCAAAGTAGAGCAATTGTACCTCGGCAGCGAAGTGGATGCGATTGACTTATGGGGCCGCTCCATAGTTGTCGAACCCGCGCGTTCTCATCGCCATGGCATTGAACAGCGAGTTGCCGTTGGCCCTTGGCCGATTATTGTCCGCGGAATGGATTTGCCAGTTGCTCGTTTTCGTATGCAATTCGAATTGGGGACCGCAAGTTTGCAGAGCCTAGCAGGCCGTGGTCAGGCGGTACCTATCAAAGTTGGCAATCCGTTCGGCAAGGTCATTCGCGGCGCTGTGGATTTAGTGGCGCCGACCTTGCTTGAAAATGAATTCGCGAGCCTTCCCTTGCTGGTGACTCCGGAGCACACGCTTGAAAAGGACTTCCCGCTTGAACTGCGATCCGATGTATCGGCAGGCAAGCATGCGGTGCGCTTCGATTTCCAATTTGAAGCTGACAAAACGGAACGATTCAGCACTTATCATGAGGTCACAGTCGGCTTCGACGATATCGATTTTCAGTGGCAACTTGAGAAAGTCTCCGATACCTCGATGTTGTTGCGTTTAACCGCAATCAATCGCGGCGATCTTGAAACCGCGTTTCATTGCAAATTCTTTCCGCCCCCGTACCCCTACCAAAACTTGCGAGTGGATAGCCTCGCCCCAGGCGAAAACAATCGTGAGTTTCTGATTGAGTTACCAAGCGTCAATGAGACTGCCGAGTACTGGATACGCTGCGAAGAGTTGGAAACGCGCCGAATTTTGAACTATCGAATTAAGTTAGATCGAAATGCATCGGGAAACTAAGGCACAAGAGTGTGCTCAAATTGTAACTTAAAACTTCAGCGACTGGATTGTGGAATTCGCATTGCCGCGAAGAGTTTTTGAATCGTGGCCGAGTTGCTCCGCAACTCGGGGCCATTGCCTGATGCTCAGCCTTCATTTTCGTACGCGTCGTCGAGTTGCGGAGCGACTCGACCACACTCCAGCCGCCCCAGCGCTGCCCACAACGGGCAATCCAGCTTGATTGTCGTCCCCTGCCGATAGTTATTCAGTAGTTGCTTCGATCGCTGCGCTAACATTCGCCGCACTTCGCGCCGCTCGCCTTTGACCCGAGCAATTTTCATCGAATCATAGCCGGTCGTTTGATGTCGCATCCAGGCAATCACCGCCGCTTCTGCTCGCTGCTCGATCGGAATTCGCGTTGTACGCGCGACGGTGCCACTACCGACAGGAGTTGCGTGGACGGTGATCGCCTGAGCCATTTGCTTCGCGACCGCTACATGATCCGCATGGAATGCTAAGTAAGCTAGTACGGAGCCCTCAAAGTCCTCGACGTACACCGCTTGCATTTTTTCCCGACGTTTTCCGTCGGTTACTTTGCGTTTCAGGTAGCTCTCGGTGCCGCGCTCAATGTCCACTTCGACCCGCAATCTGGCGATCGTCGACGCAGCGGCCCATACACCGCGCGAAAAAACCTTGCG
>JAYVHC010000949.1:0-7155 GCA_043771575.1 Planctomycetia bacterium | reverse complement strand
GTATGTAGTACTAGCAAAAGTTTCTCAGGTCTACCTATTGTGCTAGCAACGCCAAGGAAATGCGAAAAACATACGCGTGCAATATCCGGGCTAGCGCCGTCGGCTCACCAAAGAAGTAGAATCACAGCAAATTGAACGGGAAGCAGTAACGATGAAAGTTAGCATTATTGGCGGTGGCGGTTTAGTGGGATCCTGTGCGGGCTTTGCACTTCAGTGCGGCGGCATTGCAAAAGAGATCGCGATCCTCGACGTCAACGAAAACTTGGCGGCCGGTCAAGCGCTTGACCTGATGCATGGCTCGCCTAGCGTTGCGGATCAAGTCATTAGACCTGGTTCGTACGAACACATTCCTTCCAGCGACATTGTGTGCATCACCGCCGGCTTGCGACGCAAGCCCGACGAATCGCGTTTGGATCTGATCAACCGCAACACTGACTTGTTCATGCAAATTCTGCAGCAGGTCAAATCGGCAGGATTGAAAAAATGCGCCAAGGTCGTCGTCGTCAGCAACCCAGTCGACATTCTGACTTACGTGGCCGCCAAGTACCTGGGACTACCCGAACTACAAGTCATCGGACTCGGTACGCAGCTTGATACGATTCGCTTTTGCAGCCTGATTGCCGAAAATCTGAATGCACCTCCGACTCAAACACGAGCTCTGATACTCGGCGAACATGGCGACAGCATGGTACCGATTTGGTCGAGCGCCACGGTGGGTTGTTTGCCACTCGAAAAATATCCAGGCTGGAACACCAACACGGCCAACCAGATTTTCACGCGCACTAAAGGTTCCGGCGCCGAGTGCATTAGCAAGAAGGGTGGAGCTGGCTTCGCGGTTGGCATCGCCATTCGCGACGTCATCGAATCGATGATCCTCGATTCGCGCCGCATCCTGCCGGTCAGCACCATTCAAACAGGCAGCTACGGTATTCGCGATGTGGCGCTCTCGGTTCCGACGGTAGTCGGCCGCAGCGGTGCCATCGACCGCATTGAACTCGACCTGTGGCCAAAGGAAATGCAAGGCTTACGCAGTAGTGCCGCGGCGCTGCGTCCAACGCTGGAGACGGTCTTGAAGCGAGTGGGGATGTAGTTCACTCCTTCGGTTTCCTCATTCTCGTTTTCGGTGGATACACGCTTGGAATTCGCATGGTCATGGGCGAAGTTCAGCCACGCCAATTAAATCAAGGTGCTTCGGGTGGAATGGGTTGGCCGTGCGGATCAACATTAGGTGCATTGGTTTCCGCATTCAAGCGCTCGCGTAACTGTCGGTCGGTAAAGTGCTCAAATCGCTCAGCACCTTCGTGAAGTTCGCGGTCGGTCAATCCCGCTTCCGAGGCCAAGTATTGCTCCCACAGGCGATGCGCGCGGACGATGTTCTGAGCTTGCCGCCTGCCGTCGGAAGCCAACGATAAATGCTGGTTCGACTGAACCACCAATTTCTGCCACTTGAGCCACATTAGCACGAACCGTGCGCGAATGGACGAGACCCGCAGATTGCCGCGGATCGTTCGAGTGGCCACAGCGGTTTGACCTTGCAGCTCAGCTCGATAAATCGCCGCCAGCACATCTTCACTCAAAATATTCAGGGCCACACGAAGCGATCGAAAACCTCGCGATAAGATCCCTTTACGAGAACCAAACATTGCCGCCAAAACCAATAGCAATCCAGCCACCACTGCGATCATGCCTGCAGTGTTCGATTTACCAATCGGGGGCAGCACGATTGTCTCGGCGTTAAACCAATTGATGCATCCGAGCACGATTGAAAGCAGGCCGCCGAACCAAGTCGGTACTGTGATCGCGCTTAAGTGCCCTAAAACGGCCGACACTACGCCAATTGCGACACTGAGCACAATCATCACGGCCAATCGATCCGTCAGTAACCAGGCTGTCACGGGAGGCACCACAAACATGGCCACTACCAAAATGTTGCCCACTGATTCGAACGATGCGACGGCAGTGATGGCTACAAAGGCTGCCAGGGAATAATGAATTAGTCCCACTCTAATGCCTTGGGCGGCCGCCAATTGCGGATCAAAGGTACTCACTTTTAAGGGGCGATACAGTCCAATTACAAATGCCGCGTTTAACATGCACACAATTGCTAAAGGAATGACCACTCGCGGCACACTTAAGCCTGCAACTTCGACGTGATCCAACACAGACAATTCCAGTGACCCATACAAAACGCAACTAGCGTCCAGATCGACTCGCTTGGCGGCATCGAGACTGATCAAAATCAATCCCAGAGCGAACAGTCCAGTGAAGACGATCCCAATCGACGCACCCTCGTCCACGCGTCCGTAGTGCCGCGCCAGCTCCGTGAGCAGGACGGTTAGTACACCGACGGCTGCTGCGCCGATGAACATCACCAAGCCTTGTCGCTGTCCCGTGAAGATGAAGGCAGCTGCCAACCCAGGCAGAACCGCATGGCTAATAGCATCACCCAGCAGGCTCATCCGTCGCAGTACCAGAAAATTTCCCAAGAGCGCGGCCGCGGCCGCGCATAGCGCACCTATGATGATCATCCAGCCATCGATTTCCCACGACCAGTCACTCATAATCCACGCAACAATGCGCCTGCTTCGGGTAAAACAAAAAGCCGATCGACAACGACCGGCTTCTTGTAACTTCAAATTGTCAGCGAATCCGCTCAGTCACTTTACTTTACCGCAACTGCATCGGCGAAGTTAGCCTTTTCAAGCGCGGCAATCGCAGCTTCCACGTTGAAATTGCCGGTAGTCTTCAATTCCACGACAGGATTGTCAATTTCAGTTTCTTTGGCTTGTACTGCCAATTGAACGCCTTCGACACCTGGCTGAGAAGCTAGCGTTTCTTTGACTTTTGGCCAGCAGCTGTAGGGACACATCATGGTTGGAACCTTGACGCTTTGCGTGGCCACGAAACGAACTGCGTCAGCACGCTTGGCTGATGCGGATTCTGGCTTAGGTTCGACAGCAGCTGGAACTGGCTCGGCAGCTGGAACTGGCTCGGCAGCGGGTGCCGGTGCGACAGCGGGTGCCGGTGCCAGTGCGGCGGCAGGATCTACGGGCGGAGCACTTGCCTCTACCGCTGCGGGAACATCGGACTCTGGCGTAATGGCGCTTGAGCCCGAATCAACTGTTGGCGAAGGAATCGAAACGTTCGACTTACCTTCGATTTTCTCGGTTGGCTGCTCGCAACCAACCATCGCTGCACAGACCACCATCAAACTTAACGCGAACCAACGCATTGCAATCTCCAATCAACATGTTTCTGTTTCAATTACCCACAACATCGCTTTGAACAAAGTCCCTTTTAAGCGCCAATTACACTCCTAAGTGTAGGTAAGTTCCGTTTCTTTTCAATGACCAACCGTTTTGGGGCTCTGCAATCCAACCAAGCGGATTGCTAGGCGGATTGCCGCAAAGAGGCTGCTGCAAGTGGCCGTTCCTTTCCACGCGATATCGTATGCCGTACCATGATCGACACTGGTGCGGATCACTTTTAGCCCCAAAGTCGTGTTTACGGCAGAATCGAACGCAAGCGCTTTTAGCGGAATATGCCCTTGATCGTGGTACATACACACAAAACCGTCGGTCGTTCGACGCTTGGCTGGCAAGAAAGCAGTATCCGGCGGCAGCGGACCTTCTACCAGTAGTCCGCGACGTCTGGCTGCCACAATAGCAGGGGTAATAATCCGTTCCTCCTCGCAATTGCCGAACAATCCGTGCTCACCGGCATGCGGGTTTAAACCGCAGACTACCAGCCGCGGATTTCTGCCATGAATTAGCGACAAGCTCTCCGCCGTCAACTCGATCGTCTCGAGAACACGTTGGACCGTCAATAGTTTGGGAACCTCGGCATAACCCACATGCACCGTCACGAAAGTGCAGGTGATCTCTGGCGAGAACTGCATCATGCACCAGCGATTGGAGGCCGCCCGCTCGGCGAAAATCTCCGTGTGGCCAGGGTAGTGAATCCCCGCAGCGCGAAACGCTTCCTTGTTAATAGGTGCCGTGGTCACTGCATCAACTTGTCCAGCCAGCGCCGCCGCAATCGCAGCTTCGATGTATGCGAAACTCGCGCGTCCACTGGCGGCAGAAACTTCGCCAACGGCTAACTGCTGGGCATCGATGCATCCCAAGTCGATCACGCATGGACCGGCCAGCGATGTCCACGAGTCGTTGACGCCGATTACCAATGGGGGAGCGGGCAACCCAGTTACTCGTGCGCAGGCTTGCAGCACTCCGGCATCACCCAATACAACCAACTGGCATTCGTCATGCAATGCCACCTCCGCTAGTGCGCGCAAGCAGATCTCCGGTCCAACGCCAGCCGGATCGCCCATCGTTAGCGCAATTCTCGGTTTCGGGTTTCGCATGAGTGCCAAGGTCGTCATCCGTTAATCCATGTCATCATCAAACCTAACCATGCCTGCCAACGATGTGTTGTATTTCTCAGCCAGCGTGGCTTCCGGAACTCGTGAATGGGGAAACGGATTGCGGAAGATCGCTGAGTCGCCGAAGCTCACGCCCAGGGCCCGCGCCGCTTGAACAGCCGAACCGTTTACGTCGACGACCGACAATTGCTTGACCGCGTCTATGATCGGGATGCTCGCAATGTTCGGCGGGTCATAACAGACCATTTCGCCAAAACGATGCTCTTCGATTAGCCGTACCGCGTGCGCACCGTACTGCGTTGCTAGGCACCGGTCAAAATGTGTTGGCGAACCGCCGCGCTGGAGATGGCCGAGCACGACACAGCGGGTTTCCGTGCCCAAGCGAAGTTGAATTTCGTCAGCAATAGCCTGCCCGATGCCACCCAAACGCGTTTCGCGATCAGACTTTGCCGACTCAAGTGTCACCACGCCACCGTCAGGCATGACCGCTCCTTCCGCCACAACGATCAAGGTAAATCGTTTGCCCATCGCCTTCCGCTGAACAATTTTGGCGCAGACATTTTCAAATGTCCATGGAATCTCTGGAATCAAGATCACATCGCCGCCGCCAGCGATCCCAGCATGCAACGCAATCCAGCCCGCATGACGCCCCATCACTTCTAAAACCATGACGCGTTCGTGACTGGCCGCCGTGGTATGCAAGCGTCCCAGAGCATCTGAGGCGCACGCTACAGCACTATCAAAACCAAACGTAAAGGCCGTACATCCCAAATCGTTGTCGATTGTCTTGGGTACGCCAACTACATTGATGCCACCTTCGAAGAACTGCTGCGCGATCGTCAGCGAACCATCGCCACCAATACAGATCAACCCGTCGATATGAATTTCGTGCAAGGTTTGCTTGACAGAGTCAATCAACGACCCATCAATGGCTCGCGTACTATCGCTGCCAACTTTGGCAGTGAATCTTCCTTTGTTTGTCGATCCTAGAATCGTGCCACCGCGATCCAGAATATTCCAAGTGTTTTCCAAGTTCAGTGGCATGTAAGCAGCGGGATGGACCAGGCCTTCATATCCGCGCAAGACTCCAGTCACTTCATAGCCAAGGTGAACCGCCGTCTTGACGCTCGCGCGGATGACCGCATTCAAACCCGGGCAATCACCGCCACCGGTCAAAATGCCAATTTTCCTGCGTTTCTTATGCACTCAATATCACTCCGGTTATCGTCTGAACATCATGAACGCAAATAGATCGCGGACTTGGTCTGGCGTCAACGCATCGATCATTCCGTCCGGCATGAGCGATTTGCCAGAATTGCGACGCTGCTCGATATCGTCAGTGGCTACGGTGAGTTGTTCCTTGTCGGTCTGTACGGTGATTGTTTTTTCGGTTTCGCCAACAACCACACCTGTAATGACGCGACCATTGTGCAAAGCGATGACAGAAGTTGTAAATTGTTTTGGAACTACAGAACTGGGGTCGATAATATTCATGAGCAAGTAGTCAAGATTGCTGCGATTCGCGCCGGTTAGGTCAGGGCCAATGGTTAGCCCTTCGCCGTAGAGTTTATGACATGTTGCGCACGATTTCTTGAACAGCGCCGCACCGGCTTCTAGTTTTGCTCCAGCCAGCGATTCCTGCGTCAATTCTTTCTTCCAACGTTCAATGGCCGCCAGTTTCGCTTCAGGGGTTTCTTGTACTACTCCCCATTTCGATTCCAACACCTTTTGAATGCGTGCGTTGCCGAGCGCAAGTAGCTGCCTAACCTGCGAGGCTGCTAATTCGCGTGAATCAACTTCGCCAGCGTCAATAGCCTCAATTAATTCCAAAGCATAAGACTCGCGACTCGCCAGCGTGTCGATCGCCAGACTGCGATTGCCGTCTCTTAAGGCTCCCATTTGTTTCAGCAAACGCTTGGCGGTGTCCTTGTGATCGAAGCTCACCAGAGCGCGAATGGCTGCGTCCGCCACCGCGCGATCGCCGAGCAAATTGAAGAAAATGGGGACTGCATCGTTATCCTGTGCTGCCGCCAAGGCTCGGATCGCTTCCTCGCGAGTCACTGGTTCCAATTCGCCATTGCCAGCCATCGTCCGCAGGTCAGCTAGTGCTGCCCCGTCGCCGAAAAGCACCCCTAACGCATCCACCGCGAAAACTACTTCGGCATTTTTGGAAGCTCGCAATTGCTTTTCGATCGTTGACCAGTCTTTCGGCGCATCAACGCGAGCCCGACCAGCCAAGCCGGCGCGAAACGCATTCAGCAATCCAACAACATTCGTTCCGTCGCCTGCCGCCACCATGCTGCTGATGTAGCCCAACAATTCACTTGTCAAAGTCGATTCTTTGTTGACTTCGTAAGCTAATCGTCGTACCGCGAATTGCTGCAACTTTGGAATCGGTTTGAGCAGTTCGACTTCGGCGAGGCTCTTTACCACGGGTTCAATGCCGTACCAAGTCATTAGGGAAAGATTGTTCTCTGCGGCGATGGTGCGAGCATTGTCTGGCTGAGACAGGATGCTTCGTGCCAACTCCAGCCGCTCAGGCGAATCAAATCTACGTAGCACGGAAACCAACGCCAGCAAAATATTCGGTGCAGGCTTTTGTTTTGCCAACTGCCTCAAGTTCGGCAGCAAAGCCTGACGCCGAACCTTAGTTCCGGCGGCCAACTGAACCGCTTGCTCCAGCTGCTCGAGGTTCGAACTGTTCAGCCACTGTCGCAAGGCATCGACCGAATTCAAATCTAAGGCCTCGGCGGCAAGTAAGGGCAAATTTGTCA
>JAYVHC010000948.1:0-1801 GCA_043771575.1 Planctomycetia bacterium | reverse complement strand
GGAAACTCGACGCGATTCATCCAATTCGGCGTGGCGATCTGTCCGCCGTACTTAATTACCACGGCATAGTCGAGATCGCCTTCAGCGGTCTTAATGAGCGGAATGCGCACACGCTGAGCTGAGGAAGTGGAACCGGCAGCAGCAAGAGCGGGCTTGACCGGTTCACTCGCAACTTGCACCGTCCACATCCGCGAACCTTTTGGCAATTCGATCTCAAGAAACGGTTCAGTGCGATTCTCCACCCGATACTCTTGAGTCGCGCGATAAGTCCCCATTTCGTCCACGACCAGCAGAGTTTGGGCGAGTCCAATTCGCGCACCCGCCGTGGCCAACACGGCACGCGACTTGGTCGAATAGGTTAAGAGGGGTGCCGCTGCGCCTTCCTTCGCCAAGAATGCCTGCGAAGAGCGACCGCCGAGCAAATCGGCTTGGAAACGTTGTTGCAATTGCGATCGATCCAGCGACTCGAACGATTCGACTTGGCCTGTGACGAGTTCATCGCGTCCGACGTTTTCGAGTGTTACCAAACGCCGGTCGGTCGATCCGGTTTCGATGGTGGGAAGTGGCGCCGTGTGCGGTCCGCTCGTGAGCTCGCGGTCGTGTTCCACCACGACCCGAAACTGCCCCATGATTTCGTCTTGCAGCAGCAATTGAACTCGCACCATTCCCGCCGTTTCGGCCATGGGTTGGATGATCTTTTGACGCACATGCGGTGCTTGGATTTTTGCGTTCGCCATGCTGGTCGGCATTTGGAACACAAATTCGCGAATACCCGCTGAACGTATGTTGGCTTCGATGAACAGGGTCTCTTCGATCGCGCGATCGGTGACCTTGACGTTCGTGACGCTGTAGCTGGTCACGATCGGCGTGCGCGCGGCGACCAGTAACTGACCGCTGTATTGTGGGCCGTCGAAACGCACCACCGTGCGAGCCGCGTCGCGTTGATTGTTGGCCAGCCAATTTTTGACCGAATCGAGCAACGCAGGTTCACAGCCTTGCAGATTCTCAGCCCGAACATCGTAGGCGGGGTCAGCTTGAACGACGATTGCTCCGCTTTGTCGCTGAGCATCGACGACTTCGATTTGAGGAAGAGCGATCGGCGCGTTGGCTTGCGTCTGGCTGCTGATTTTGCCGCGAAGGATCACTGGAAACTCGGTGGTTTGTCCATTCGCCAGGTAGATTTGCAGCAACTGCCGATCGCCAGCGGGGCTCAGCGACCACTGAAAATTGCCGGGCACTTCAGGCGATTGCATCTTCCATTCTTTCGGCAACGCAATTTGCAAGCGATAAATCGGTCGGTCGCTGCCAGTGATCAGTAGCCGTGTTTCAAGTGTGCGTTCAAGCTGCGAAATTTTCAACAACGTCTGCGATTGCACTAGCATCTTGGATCGGATCGAGTTGACAGACAGCTTAAGATCGAAGGGAACCTGAGAATAGCGATACGCTTGATAAACCTTTATCGGCAGGATGCCAGCGATCTCATGCGCTGCCAGCCAAGAGGATTCATCGAGCGATTCCATACGCGTCATTCCGGGCGTGGTTTCCGCTCGCACCTCAAGCAATAGGCTACGACGAACGGCGACATGTCCCTGGTGCAGCATCGCTTCGGGTACCGCGATCTGTGGGACGGTAACTTGGGTTGTCGCTTGAGGATCGATAGCGGTTTGCTTGGATAGGAACACGATCACAGTCTCGCGGTCGGTCACCGCCTTGAGCAATTCGACGTCCAACTGCTGCGACGAGTCCGTTGCTTTAACGGTCCAGCCTCTAATGTTGCCTCCGACCACTTTTTCAACCAGGT
>JAYVHC010000947.1:0-3067 GCA_043771575.1 Planctomycetia bacterium | reverse complement strand
AGTGCTTGTGGACGCAAAATGGCCGCCCAATAAAGCTCCGCAGGAGCGTCGCTCTCCCGTTATGATGGATCGCACTATGAAAAGATGTTTAGAGCTGTGACCTCGCCCTCCCGTTGCACCAACCCCAAAGTATAAGTTGGACAAAGTACGAGTGCTTGTCCAGACACGCCCTTCGAAGGCTCAGGGCGCCGCTCCGTTAAATCGACCCTCATTCATAATCTGAACAAAGCATCGCGGAATGGTTGTTCAACCAAACAACGGATGAACAACTTTGCCGCTGGCGATTCGGTGAGGTCGATTTTCACGATCGTTCAGCACATCGTCCGTTGGAAAGCCCATCGCGTGCAAGATGGTGGTTGCAAAGTCTTGCGGCGACATAGGATCAGTACTTGGATAAGCCGCGTGGCGGTCACTACTGCCATAGACGAACCCTTTTCGAAATCCACCACCGGCCAGCAATCCGTTGTAACAAAACGGCCAATGCTCGCGGCCAGCATTGTTCTTGGTAATCTGCGGGCGACGCCCGAACTCGCCGACCCAAGCAACGATCGTCTCGTCCAGCATGCCGCGCTGTTCCAGATCTTCAATCAGCGCGGACAGCGCCAAATCAGCCGGCGGAATGAGGTCGTTTTTCAGCCGGTTAAAGTTGTTACCATGCGTGTCCCAAAAATTCTGACCATCATTGTGCCAGTTTACCGAGACTAACGGTACGCCATGTTCGACCAATCGCCGAGCCAACAGCACACACTGGCCGTGAATGTTACGACCGTAGCGATCGCGCGTTGCCGCCTTTTCTTGGCCAAGATCAAATGCGTTACGCACACTCGTCGAGGCGAGCATCCGCAGGGCGCGCGCCTGATGACCTCGAAACGCGCCCGAGGCTGTGGCCTGATCCAGCGCAGTCTGCGCGTCAAACAACTTCAACAATTCCGCGCGCGATTCCAATCGATCCAATCCAATATCCGCCGGCAGTGCGAGCCCCTGCGGTTGCCAATCAGGATGATTGGGATCGCCGGTAAGAGTCATACCATCGTAGGCCGGCCCTAGCCAACCACCGTGCTGGCCCGGCGCCTCACCGCCTGGCGCCGCTGGATGCAGGGCTCGCCAAGGCATAGCGACAAACGACGGAATGCCCGACACACTTGGACGCAACTTTGAAATCAATGAACCGAGATGTGGCGAATCCTTGGGACTCGGCGGATCGGCATCACTTTTAAGCACCGGCGCAAGCTGTCCAGTCAAGGTAGCATGACCGCTGGAAAGATGAGCCGGGTCGTCGTGCGAAAGCGAGCGGATAATCGAGAGCCGATCGGTCAACTGAGCCAATCGCGTGAAATGCTCGGAAATATGGATGCCCGGAACCTTCGTCGCAATAGGTCGAAAGTCGCCACGAATTTCATCGGGCGCATCGGGCTTGGGATCAAAGGTCTCAAGCTGACTAGGACCGCCCCACATGAACAGAAAAATACAGGCCTTCGCTCGCGGCTTCAAGCTAACCGAACCGGAATCACCCGCCCTCGCCAATGCCGCTTGCCAGTCAGCGAGCCCGAGTCCCAGCGCCGACAACGCACCGACTCGCAATACCTCGCGACGCCGGATGCTGCCCGCTTGGAAATCGGCGCAACCAAACCTCAACGCTTTTTGAATGTTCATGGATACTTGAGGCCAAAAAACTGCCGGTCGTCCGATGACAACTGGTTTCAAGTGCAAGGTGGGTTCGCAAACTGCGATCGTAGGTGGGTGAGAGTTCGCTCGCTATTCAGTTTAGTTGGTTCGCTGGGTTTAGGAAAGTCGAGGGAAAGGAGGTGCATTCGACTCAGCTGAGTACTTGAAACCAGGACGTTTTCAGCCGTTGGAAAAAAGCGAGTTGACTTCGGTCCGTTGCCCTTCGGCAGAACGGTTGAGGACAACCGTTCTACACTTTTTGTAAGTCCTTCTGATCCTTTGGCACTGGTGTAGTAAATCCTTGTACTTCTTGTGAGGGCTAAAAGGTACGATTTGCAAAAGTCAAATGGAGCAAACAAAGCGGTCAGATAGGCAACACTCGATGCTGAGCCTCTGGTAAAGGTTTACTCAGCCTACTGCCGACTTCGAATTTGTTTGCACGAATGACTTCCAGCTGGCGTAGCGTGGATCTTCCAGCGGCACGATCATGGCGGGGTTGCTATGCGGTTTAGCGGGTTGTTTGAGCAGCTTCATGCCAGCTTGGCTTGGCGTACGTCCGCCTTTTCGCGAGTTGCATTGCATGCAACTGCAAACGATATTTTCCCAAGTCGTTCTACCGCCAAGTGATCGAGGCAAAACGTGATCGAGACTTAGTTGGCTGTGCGGTCGCATTTGGCCACAGTACTGACAACGGTGGTCGTCGCGCGCGAACAGGTTCTTGCGATTGAAACGCACGGTGCACTTCGGCATGCGATCGTATCGAGTTAACCTCAGAATTCGCGGAACTTGCATATCAAACTGAACGGCACGAATATAATCCTCGTCCGGTTGCTTTTCGAGAGCGTGCAGTTGAGAAATTTCACACCAGGCATCAAACTCGTAGCTCGTGTAGACCCCTGCATCGATCGTGATAACTTCAGCACAGCCGCGATACATCAGCGTTAGCGCGCGGCGAACGTTGATCACGCGGATGGCCATATAGAAACGGTTAAGCACCAGTACGTTGCATTCAAGCGCACTTTCCGACATCAGCTTTGCTCCAAAATCCTCAATACGACGATGGATGGTTACCGAACGGTCTTTGCCATTCTATCCGCCTAGCAGCCCAGAAACCAGCAAGCTTACAATTCGCTAGTGGTGGCCCGGCACACACCCATCGAAGACTCTGGGTGTGCCACCCTGATCTGAGAAGCCCAAAAATAAAGTTGTACAAAGCACTTGGCTCGAGGAAACCAGGCCGATAATCCTACGATGGCTCCGAGTTGCGGAGCAACTCGGACACATTAGCGGGTGATAAGCGCAGCGCAACCCAATAATTGACACTGCGCGACGAACAGCCAGCAGGGGGTGCCACCGGTGCCACCCTCAACCATCGACCATTTTTCAAGTTTGAGGCTTCACA
>JAYVHC010000946.1:0-9700 GCA_043771575.1 Planctomycetia bacterium | reverse complement strand
GATACAAGTGAGCCGAAACATCGTGATTGCTTAGACGCATCGGCTTGCGAATCGCCACATACGCATTGACATCGTTCCTGACTAACGTCTCGAACTTATCTTCAGCCATCTTCGAGTATCTTTTCTTGGCAGAAAGCCATTCGCCAAAGACTAGTTGCCATTCGGCATTATCTGCAGTTGTACCCTCAACGGGAATGTCTTCGACCTGGATATGAAACTCTTCCTTTATGAACTCAATTGCGTTATCAATTGCATTTGTGTGCCCAATTATTTCGTGCACTATTTGCTTAACATCTTGCTCAGTATTGGAAAAAGCCCGATGAAATACGTCAATCAATTTTGGAGAGACCTTCATCCGTGCCAGTTGTTCAGTCGGGGTATTTCCACGAAAGTGATTTTGCCACTCGAGCAAGACTGGTCCGGTTAAGTGAGCGACGAATTCTTCAACGAACGGGCGAAATGTCTTGATCTTGATGCCCAACGTTCGAGCCGTTGCAAGAGTGCTTAGAAGGAGTTTGGGTGAATCTGGCTCGTAAAGTTCAGCCGTGCAATTTATTAGAACTGTGGTCTCTACGTAAACGGTGTCTCTACCAAAAAGCTTTTTGCAGGCTTTTTGAACATCGGGCGTGGACTGTAGAAACGCCTGGGAGATAAACAAGTCAGCTTTTGCACGTAGGTACTCATGAACTGCGCCATCTTTGCTGGATACGATTTTGAAAACAGCTGATGGGACGAGATCTAGAATGTGCAACTTTTCTAGTGATTGGTCATGTTCGCCTGACTCCAAGTAGCGACTTACAAGTTCTTCAGTATTCAAGATGCTAACAATGTTCGCGACAGGATCTTGGAGCTGCTTACCCTGTTCACGCATGTACCAGAGAATACAGTTGTGAATCAAGTGTTCGAATTTACCAGGGTCAATTTTGTAATCAATCTCGTTCTCGTCGACTGATTCTACAAATGCACTGGCTATTGCGCCACGAAACGCAATCTCGCGGTCTTGTAGTTCGGATTTACGTTCTGAAAGACTGTTCTTCATCGATTCTGATAGTTTGAGAAGGCCGCTGCTTGACCTACGAACACCTCCTTTGTTAACGAGTTGCTCAACGCGTGGCGGGACGATTTCGAAAATTCTTGGATGGTGCCCGTTAGGGAAGGACTCGCAAATTAAATTGACAAGTTGCTTTTGAGTGATCCCAGAACCGCCGGAATCGTTGTCGCTCAATACGGCCAAAATGAGGGATTCAAAAATGGATTTCGTTAGGTTGCGTCCGCGTTTTCGATCAAGGCTGTGCACCTCTAAGTACTGCATTACGCGACGTTCTTCGGTGTCGCTTAGGACCGCGGAGTAGAGTCGATCAGGTGCTAGCTCGCTCAAAAAAGGAAACAAGATTTCTCTTGAAAAGGACTCGGCCAGCTTTGTGCGATTCTCAGAAGAAAGTGCTCTTTGTACGAACCAAGTTGCGTCGCAAACATCAAGTGTGATCCCAGACTGCCTAAGCTCTTTCTTTGTAGCATCAAGAGCTAAGCCGATCGTAGATGGCGTGCAATAGATCAGTGTTTTCGGTAGATTGTCTTTGAGCTTTCCGATCGTACCCAGAACTTTGGTTCTCGCAGTTTTTGACGGGGAAATACAACTTTGGGCTACAAGTACGTTCTTCCCAGATTCCTGGACGATGCGTGCGTCCATCCCCTTATCCCTCTTCCCACCGACACCTTCCAATTCGGATAGTCGTCAATAAGAAACGCATTTGCAAATCGTTCGAACATTTCTGCCTGTTCTTCACTAGTCAGTACAAATGCCTGGGATAGTTGCTTTTCCAACATGGTTAACCATTCCTCTACGTTTCACGCGTTCTGATTTTCATTATGCTTTGTCGCGATTGCGCTTCGGCTTCTCGCTCACCAAAGCCGAGCTCAAGTTGTACCTTCGCCTGCTAAGACTCCGGATTAAACCACGAACTTTCGAGATCAACAAAGGCACCGCCATGGTCGGATACAGGGCGTCCACCCAAAATCGGCATTTTCCACGTTCTCGGCTGTGGAAAAACAGCGGTGTGGCTTGCATGGAGACCAGTGCAAATATGGTCGATTCGAGGATGATCAGTTGACTCGTCCGTGGTGCCTTCAGTCACGCATTGAAGGCCAACTTCTTTAACGGCACGATCCAGTGCGTCCGCGCCTTCTTTCGTGCCAAAGCGATGTGCGTACGGGTACGACTGATTGAAATCACCCGCTACAACCATCGGGCAGGAGCCTGGGAACGAGCGTGTTCGAGGTGACGGCGAGAAGTGTCGAAAGTTGAGGTATATTTTAGATATGGCGGCACAGCGCCAATGGCGATCGCGTTGTCCTGTGAGCGGGAAAATAGCGGAAGTGTTCCTTGCGGCCGCGGCAGCAAAGAAATAACTTCTAAAACCGATCCTGCAGAGCTTCGACGGTCAACTCCTCTGTCAACAGCGCTTCCATGGCTTTCACAGCCGCCGTGGCTGCGGCCAGAGTGGTAATACAGGGCACGCCGATCTGAACGGCCATCGCGCGGATGCGGCCTTCATCCGTTCGGGCACCCTTACCGCTCGGTGTATTGATAATCAGCGACACATCCTCGTTCTTCATGTAATCAATGATGTTTGGGTTGCCGTGACCGATTTTTTGAACTCGCTTTACGGGGATTCCGGATTCTGCAATGACATCGCCAGTACCGGGAGTCGCCAGCAAGGTGAAGCCCATGCCATGCAGTCGTCGCGCGATGTCCGTGATCCCATTCTTTTGACGCGAATTAATGCTGACAAACACATTTCCCGAAGTTGGCAATACGACGCCTGCCGCCAACTGACTCTTGGCGAATGCCAAGGAAAAACTATCGCTGACACCCATCACTTCGCCCGTGCTGCGCATCTCAGGCCCAAGCACGATATCGACGCCGACGAACTTGCGGAACGGGAACACACTCTCCTTGATCGACACCCGAGCGGGAATCGGTTCGCTGGTGATTCCCAACTCGGCAAGTGTCACACCGGTCATCAGTTTGGCCGCCAAATTTGCCACATGCACACCTGTCGCTTTGGCAACAAAAGGCACGGTTCGACTCGCTCGCGGATTCACTTCGAGAACATAGACAACCATTTTGTCATCGACTGACTTCACCGCGAACTGAACATTCATCAGCCCGATGACTTTCAGGCGTTTCGCCATGGCCCAAGTCGCTTCGCGAATTTCTTGCACCACTTCTGTTGTCAAACTGTACGGCGGAATGACGCAAGCCGAATCGCCTGAGTGAACGCCGGCTTCTTCGATATGCTCCATGATGCCCATCACGACCGCATCGGTTCCATCGCACAGGGCGTCGACGTCGACTTCAATGGCGTCTTCGAGGAAGCTATCGATCAGTACCGGTTGACCTTGCGCGACCACAAAAGCTTCGGCAACATAGCGCTCGAATTGGGAATTGTCGTAGCATATCTCCATAGCGCGACCGCCCAGTACGAAGCTTGGTCGAACCAGCGCCGGGTAACCCACTTTTTGGACTTCAACTCGAGCTTGAGCCATCGTGCGTGCGATCGCATTCCCCGGTTGCTTTAGTCCCAGCTCATTCAACAGCACTTGAAACTTTTCGCGGTCCTCGGCCGATTCAATCGTATCGACACTCGTACCGATGATCGGCACGCCCGCTGACGCGAGCGCACGGGCGAGATTCAAAGGCGTTTGACCACCGAATTGGACAATCACTCCGTCCGGCTGTACGCGATCGCAGATATTCAGCACATCTTCGGTCGTCAGCGGTTCAAAGAACAACAGATCGCTTGTGTCATAGTCGGTGCTGACCGTTTCCGGGTTGCTATTGACCATAATCGATTCAATGCCCAGTTCTCGCAGTGCGAAACTGGCGTGACAGCAACAATAATCGAACTCGATCCCTTGCCCGATGCGATTCGGACCTCCGCCGAGAATGATGACTCGCTGCTTGCCGGGTGTTTTGGCGGGCAATTCATCTTCGGTTTCATAGGTGCTATAGTAATAAGGCGTGTACGCTTCAAACTCGCCCGCGCAAGTATCGACGGATTTAAAGGTTGCCTCAATTCCACGCGACTTGCGCCAACTGCGAACTTCGATTTCGTCGCTCGACAGCATCGTGGCCAGTTGCCGGTCGGAGAAGCCGGCCTGCTTCGCTAGCAGCATGGTGTCAGGCGTCAACGCGCCGAGCGACCCGATTCCGCGCAGTTGATCTTCCATCTCGACGATCTCGGACAAGTGGTCCAAAAACCAAGGGTCGATGGCTGTGATCTTGTAGATCTCGTCGATCGTCATGCCGCTCTTGAGCGCATAGCGCAAGTACCAAACGCGATCCGGGTTCGGTCGCGCGAGTTTACTGCGGATATCTTCTTCGCTTGGTTGGCGCTCTGTGCCCCACAGGTCTTTGGCGTCCGACCCAAAACCGAATGCGCCTACTTCCAAGCCTCGTAGTGCTTTTTGGAATGACTCTTTAAAGGTTCGTCCAATCGCCATCGTCTCACCGACGCTTTTCATCTGCGTCGTGAGCGTCGTGTCGGCTTCGGGGAATTTTTCAAACGCGAACCGTGGGATCTTGGTGACAACATAATCGATGGTGGGCTCGAAACAGGCTTTCGTCTTCCGCGTGATATCGTTTGGCAATTCCCACAATCGATAACCGATCGCCAACTTCGCCGCGATCTTGGCAATCGGAAAACCAGTCGCTTTGCTGGCAAGCGCACTTGAACGGCTAACTCGCGGATTCATTTCGATCACGATCATGCGGCCCGTCTTCGGTTCAATCGCGAACTGAATGTTGGAACCGCCTGTTTCAACCCCAATCTCGCGAATCACCACTAGCGACGCATTACGCATCCGCTGATACTCTTTGTCAGTCAATGTCTGAGCGGGCGCGACAGTAATCGAATCACCCGTATGAACGCCCATCGGATCAAAATTCTCGATCGAGCAGATGATAACGACGTTATCGTCCATGTCTCGCATCACTTCCATTTCGTACTCTTTCCAGCCGATAATGGATTCTTCGACCAATACCTCATGAATCGGCGATAGCTTCAAGCCGTTGAGCACCATCGAGTCAAAGTCGGCGCGATTGTAAGCAATCCCTGAGCCGCTACCGCCCAGCGTAAAGCTCGGTCGCACGACACACGGCAAACCAACCTCCGCCATTACAAGCTTGGCTTCTTCCAACGAGCGAATGACTTTACCGCGGCAAACTTCTAGACCGATCTTTTCCATCGCTTTTTTAAACAGCTTGCGATCTTCGGCCTTGTCGATCACTTCGGGGTTGGCGCCGATCATTTCGACGCCGTACTTTTCCAGTACCCCGTTGCGGGCCAAATCCATCGCCACGTTCAGACCAGTCTGCCCTCCCAACGTCGGTAGCAACGCATCGGGACGCTCTTTCTCGATAATCTTGGCAACGATTTCCCAAGTCAGCGGTTCGATGTAGGTCCGATCCGCCAGAGCCGGGTCGGTCATGATCGTCGCTGGGTTGCTATTGACCAAGACAACTTCGTAGCCCTCTTCGCGGAGAGCCTTGCAGGCTTGAGTGCCCGAATAATCGAATTCACAAGCTTGGCCGATCACGATGGGACCGGAGCCGATGAGCATAATTTTCTTGAGATCAGTACGACGTGGCACAGCTAGAACTTTTTTCGTTTGGGGAAATCACCAAGCACTCGACAGAATCGTACTCAGCGACGCGCCCCCACACTTGGGGTTCCAGTAATCTGTGACGGATGGTGCTCCGCGAGTAAAATTTCCCAAGACTATCACGAATGCCCGCAAACCGACAAGGGGTAGCGGACAAGTTGAAAGTGCTCACAAGTTGAACATTAAAAACAATGCAAATAGGGGGCAGGTCAGCCGGATTTCTACTGGCCCCAAAATAGAATCTAAAGCCTGCCCGCCGACGAGAGTTGTTTTCATCCCTATTCTCTCCCTGCCAAAACGCTTGTGCATTACACACTGATTTTTTCTATCGGGCACACTGTCTCGCTGATGCGGGGGTTTTTGGTAGGCTCAATTCGGCCTGCAAAACTGCCGGCCATCGCAGTTTTGGGTAGATTAAGTAGTGTAAGTAGTTTCAATTGGCGTGTAATTGTCCCCGTTTGAACGACTGATAACGCGACTCGATAGATACTGTCCAGTTGTTCATTAGCCTACTCAAGGGAATTGAATAGCGATAACCACACTCGTAGACTTCGATCCGTACAAGTTACCCAAGATGCTCAGGTTTCCCTAATGCGCGCGTTGTCGTTGATGGACTTTGCTATGAATCGCAAAAACGGATTTACGTTAGTTGAGTTGTTGGTTGTGATTAGCATCATTGGAATCCTCGTCGGATTGCTGCTGCCTGCGGTGCAGATGGCACGAGAGTCGGCGAGACGAATTCAGTGTGCCAGCAACCTAAGGAATATTGGTATAGGTCTGCATAATTTTGCCGATGCGCATCGAACGCTACCTGCAGGCTCGGAGAGCCTTAAGCGTACCTATCAAGCTTGGTCTGGACGCATTCTCCCCTACATTGAACAGACCACCGTCTTCTCCCAGATTGACTTTTCACGTTCGTGGGATGCGGCAGGTTCCAATGTCAGTGCTTCGTTGAGCAAAGTGCCAGTTTATGTTTGCCCTTCAGCTCAACTGGAGTTTGAAGGGAAGCTGGATTTTGGTGGAATTATCGGCAGTGCACTTTTGCCCTTGCCGGCGGGGTTTGGCCCTGACGATGCGTTTGGATGTGGAACGCTGATTACAACCTCGGTAAAGCAGCCTTCGCCGGTAAAGTTTTCGAGTATTACCGATGGCCTGAGTTCAACGTTGGCCGTCGGTGAGTCCGTGGACAGAGACGCGACGGGATCCGGTTCGGGTCGTTGGGCCAGTGGCCACAATTGTTTTTCCCAGAATGATTCCGTCGCAATATCTGCTGAATCGGGCGAACTTTATTCGCTGCACCCAGGTGGCGCACATGGGTTGTTTGCAGATTCGCACATTCAGTTATTGGCGCGCACCATAGATAAGTCCGCTCTGGGCGCTATCTGTTCAAGGAATGGCGGGGAAGTAATCGCTATTCAAGTTTCTAGTGAGTGATGTTTCTTTTGGCGGGGAAAGGGGGTAGGGCGGGATTTTCGTCGTGAGTTTCAACACCATTGTTTCTGTTTTGTAAGTGTTTCACTGTTCACTAAGACCACTGTATAAAGAGGGATTTAACCATGTTTTTGAATCGTCGTATGTTTGCCGCGGTTGCTGTTTGCTTGTGCCTTTCGGCGTCCACTGCGTTTGCCGGTGGCAACGGTGGAACGAAGAAAGACGCGACCATTAAGGTCACTAACAACTCCGCGACGGTTACTCAGTTAGGCGTTGCCGTCGATCCTTCCGCGTCCCTGCTGGCTGCCACGACGCCAGCCGAGTTTACTGCGCGGGGCGGGAAATCGATTGGTGCTGGCGGTACTGCGACGTTCGCGGTAAAGGCCGGCGCTCACCGGGTGGTTGTTGTCGATCTTGGTACGGGTCTACCTTTGGGAGATCAAAACGTGACTGTAGCCAAGGGCAAAGTTCTGAACGGAACTTATACGGATGCGGGCGGACTGAAGTTCTAAGCAGTCGTAGTACTCACAAACGTTCCATCTGAAACGCGATGAGGCGACCAGCAAATGGGAACTTACCTACAGCGTATCTGACCCGCTTCGGTTCCCTTCTACAAACCAATTCGTTGGTATGAAACAACTGTTCCGTGCATAGCAATGCTCAGTTGTCTTCATGCCTCGAATTGGTTTTTGTTTTGCATTCGACTACACTTTAGATGAGTGATTTCATTGCGTTGTGAGTTTCTTTTTAGGGTCAACTTTCGCTGGAAATCGCCATTGTGCTCACAGAAAATCCGACCTCTACGAATCTGCTAGAACGGAATTCAATGCGAGATTCAACTGACTTGGGAAAGCCAAAGGACATTAGCGTCGCGTCCGCGCATCTTAACTCGAATTCGCTGACAACGCTGAACCAAGTAGAGCGGAGCCCTCCAGTTTCAAAACGATGGCCGGTTTGGTTTACTCTGACGTTGGTTCTGCTAGCAGGTTGGCTCAATGCACTTCCATGGCTCTACGAAGGTTACACATGGAGTGCTTGGCTGGGGCTTGCGGTCGCGATGCAGCTAGCAACTAGCAGCAGTTTCGGTTCGCGATTTTGGGTGACATGGTTTTGGTGCAGTTGCGTGTTGGGCGCTGCATTTCATTGGTCGCCCGCAGCAATGGCATATACGTTGTCATCGGGTTTTGCACTGGGCTTGCTGGTCGCATTACCGCTCATTATATGGGACGGCTTGCGAATGGCTCTTGGTTTTTGGCTCGCTACAAAACTCACTGTGGATACCCGTTACTACTGGTTGGTTGCTGCCTTTACGACCATCGCGCTTGAATACACGATGCCAGGCGTATTTCCTTGGAAGATCGGATTAACGCAGCTTTCCAATCCGTGGCTAATCCAAGGGATAGATCTCTTCGGCCCGAGTTTCTCGACTTTTGTTGCCTTCGCAATCGCGGGCGCACTTCAAATCGGAATCAGTCAAATAGTAAATTGGTTGACTATGGGTGATCGTTCCGTATCCATTGCGACTTCGACTTCGAATCGCGCACAGATTGAGAAGTTGGCATTTTCGCCAGTCACAGTTACGCTGGTGTGCATCGCTCTGTACAACACAATTGCCTGGCAACACTGGAGCCAAACAATCCGTTCTTCAAAAAAGATCAAAGTTGGTTTAGTGCAAGTGGATCCAAGTTATGTTGAAAGCACAGATAATGCACGTAAGCAAACGGCCATGATCGCTGAACAAGTTGACTTTGTTTGCTGGCCGGAATCGAGCGCTGGAAACTACGACTTGCACCTAAATAACTTAGCAGACGACGCTCAGACATTCTTGATGTCACGAGAACCAGAACGCGGCTTGCGACCTTGGCCTTCCCCAAAATGCGAACTGCTTGTAGGCGGAAAAAACTATGTAGGTAATACGGAAGCGCCAGACGAATTATATGTAACGGCGATGCTGATTGACTCACAAGAAACCATCAAAGCGCGACACAACAAGCGTTTCTTAATGCCGTTTGGAGAATACGTGCCAGGCGAAAAGTATATTCCAGGGCTCGCCGAACTTTTCGATATGTCTGAATTCGTCCAAGCTGGGCATTCGGTCTCACCCATTGAGACGAATTGTGGCGCGCGGATTGGCACAATGTTGTGCTACGAAGACATGGTTCCGCAAGCAGCACGCGAAATGGTATTCCATGGTTCGAACCTTTTAATATCACTCGTCAACGGCTCTGCTTTTGAGAGCCGATTTACACTTTATCAACATCGACTCATCGCTCACCTACGCGCCATCGAATGTCGCCGCTACTTTCTCCGATGTGCTGCCACCGGCGAAACTTGTGTCATCAATCCGCTGGGTGAAATCGAAGCGCGTTTACCTGTGCAAATTGATGGCACCTTGGTCTGCGACGTCGGCTTGATAGACGGCAAAACCTTGTATAGTCGATTTCCCTGGCTCTTCCCAATGATAGGATGCGGCGTTCTGGTATCCTTTTTGCTTAACGCTCAACAGCGACGTTGAGGGTAGCATTTACCCTTTCCTGTGCTCGCAGTTCTTCCACGGCGGTAGCTAGTCGCCGGTCCAACTGCATTTCCTGTTTTCACTAAC
>JAYVHC010000945.1:0-1619 GCA_043771575.1 Planctomycetia bacterium | reverse complement strand
TGAGGGATGGAAGCAGGATGGGGGACCTGGTCCAAATCTGAAACTAGTCTCGTTGTACGTCGATCAATATCCTGACGATGATCTGTCGGTGCAACTGGCGGCGAAACATGGATTTAAATTGTGCCAGTCGATCCCCGAAGCGTTGACTCTGGGCACGAACCAGTTGGCCATTGATGGTGTGATGAGTATCGGTGAGCACGGCGACTACCCCTACAATGCCAAGGGGCAGCATCTTTATCCGCGCCGGCGATTCTTCGAAGAGATTACCAACACGATGGAAAAATGTGGGCAAATTGTACCGGTGTTCAATGACAAGCATCCGGGACCAGAACTGGCCGATGCGTTGTGGATGGCTGAGCGTGCAAAGAAAATGAACCTACCTTGGATGGCTGGTTCCTCGTTGCCCGTCGGTTATCGAGATCCCGATGTGACGCTGCCGTTCGGGGCCAAACTGCAATCGTGTGTCGCCGTGGGCTATTCGGGCTTGGACGTCTATGGTTTTCACACTCTGGATGTCATGCAAAGCATCCTTGAGCGACGCGCTGCGAATACCGTCGGTGGTACATCGGCCAGCAACACACCCTTTGAAAAAGGAGTGAGTTGGGTACAGAGCCTACCCGTAAGTGAGCTAGATCGCTTGATCAAGGAAGCGGTCATCGACCCTGAGGTTCTCGACGCTGCATTGGCAGCTAGCAAGACTAATCGCCAAGCGGTGCTGAGCGCATCGCCAGATGATAGTGCCATCTTCTTGGTTCAATATCGCGATGGGCTATTGGCCCCAGTACTCATGTTAGCCACAACCGCTCAAGCCATCTCGGTAGCCTTCAAAGTGAAGGGCGGAGTTGTTTCAGCCACTCGTGCCGAGGAACGCGAAGAACCGCGTTACCCACACTTCGCTTTTCTGTTGAAAGGCATCGAACAAATGTTTATGACTGGCCGGCCCGCTTATCCTGTCGAACGCACAGTGTTGTCTGCTGGCATGCTGGACGGTTTGCTTACCTCGCGCCACAATGGCGGCCAGCGCTTGGAGACGCCCCATTTGGCGATCGAATACCGACCCGTGGATTATCCATACGGCCAGCACATCCAACTCTAAGCTGCACCCCGTAGTCACGACGCTCCGCCGTCGTGATTACCGCGTCGGCGGCGCGACGCGGCCACAGAGGGGACGCTGCATACTAAACGAATTCGCGAAGTACCTCATGAGCGGCTGCGACGGTTTCATCGATCATCTCAGGCGTGTGTGTGCGCGAGAAGAACAGAGCTTCGAACTGACTGCAGGGCATGTAGACGCCGCGATCGACCAAGCCCCAGAAGTAAGCGGCGAACAACTGGCGATCACAGGTTGAGGCTTCGTGCCATCCAAATACTGGCTGCGAACAAAAGAACAGAGTCATCATGCTGCCGACACGCTGCAGTTGCGTGGTGATTCCAGCGGCTTGTGCGGCTCGGGTTAACCCAGCGGCCAAGCGTGCGCCCTGTTGCTCTAGATACGCGTAAGGGGATTCGTCGCGCAGCAATCGCAGGGTCGCGGCCCCAGCGGCCGTCGCAAGCGGATTGCCGCTGAGCGTGCCGGCTTGAAATACTTTGCCCGCAGGGAGCACTTGGTCCATCAAATC
>JAYVHC010000944.1:0-4204 GCA_043771575.1 Planctomycetia bacterium | reverse complement strand
CCAAGCGTTATACGGAGCTTGTGCCAACACGGACAACTGCGTTGCCGTGGGGAGTTGCCTTATCCGCTGACGGGAAACATTTTGCGTACGCCGACACGCAAGGCCGTGCCGTTCTAGGCGAGTTGCTGTCGCCAAACGCTGATCTAGTTTTGGAGCAATTGACGGGAATTGGCTGCATGGAATTTACGATGGATGGCTCAGGGCTATTGGTCGCCTACGGCGGCGGGAAATTCAGTTTGGTTAATGTGAAAGACGGAACAACGGTTTGCACTGCGCAAGCCCCTGTAGCCATGACGACAATAGCAATTGCGGAAAACGGTCGGTGGGTCGCAACCGGAAATAAGGCGGGCGATGTTGCAGTGTGGACGGTACAAAACCTTGAGCCGATGCAATCTGTGAATTATCACCTAGGCGCAGTACGCTACCTCGCTTTTTCATCAGATAGCCAATCGCTCGTTTCAACCGGGTTTGCAGATGAGCAACTGGTATTTTGGAAACCATCGACAGCTGGGTTAACAAAGAAAACGGTGATTCATGCTGGTAATGTCCAAATGCTGACGGCAATTCCCGGTACTCAGCGCTTCGCTGCTATCGTGGACAAAGACAATTTGATTCACGTTTGGGATGGCTTGAGTCGACAGGAAGTTGAAATGCAGACGGGCCAGGAAAACTCACTCTATGGCCTGGCGGTTTCCTTCGATGGACGATTCGTAGCGTCCGGGGGCCGCGATCGAAACGTTCAGTTGTTTGATCGCCAAGCACCCTCGATCGACCTGAGTATTCCGGCACACGATGATTGGTTGTGGGCTGCATGTTTTGCAAACTCAGGCCAATTGTTAGTAACCGCTGGTGCTGATCGCTCCATTCGGCTGTGGGACACAACGACAGGAAAGCAAATGGGACAGTTGGTGGACACTGAGTTGAGTCCCGAGGGGCAAGCGGCACATTCTGCTAGCATACAATTCTTATTGATGATGCCTGACGGAGACACGTTGGCCTCTGCAGGCCGCGATGCTTCCATCAGGTTTTGGAGCATTGCCAGTCAAAAGCTGCTGTCACAACTTAAGAATAGTCATCAAGGTTCCGTCAACGTACTCGCTACTCCCCTCGCCGGAAAATCGCTTTACTCAGCCGGTGACGATGGCAAAGTTATCGAATGGGATTTAGAAACACGCACGCAGAAGGGAGTCGTCTCGACAATCGAGGGTGCCTGCTGGGCTCTCGCCTGTTCGCCCGACGGAAAGCAGATCGCGGTAGGTGGTGTGAACAAAATGGTCGACGTTTGGGATACCGTCCAATCTCGCCGACTTGCCCAACTCCGTGGGCACAATGCCGAGATAACCAGTTTGAGTTATTCACCAGACGGTCGTTTGTTAGCGTCTACCAGTTCCGATCGAACCGTGCAGTTGCATCCAACCACGGAAATGAGTCTAACTGCCTCAAGCAGTTTGCCAAAATGCATCGCCTTGCATGGTCATTCGGGAGACGCTATGAGTGCTGCATTTAGTCCCGATGGACGCACCTTGGCAACCAGCGGAAGTGACCGCACGATTCGATTTTGGGATTTACGAACAGGCGAAGCCGTCGGTCTGTTGAGCGGCCATACCAACCACATTCACTGTGTGACTTTCGATTCAAGCGGCACGCGTCTCGCCTCCGCCAGTTGGGACAAAACTGCCCGTGTATGGTGGGCACCTCGCAACGATCAACCCGGGCCGATACAGTCCGCTAAGTGAATGAATTCCAAGGCATTGCCGCCCCACTACAGTAAATTGTTTAGAATTTTGGTTTACCCGATTGTAGCCGCAGCTGTTCAATTTGGTTGCCAGCAACACGTCGCTTTACCATGTGGGAACGTTTCAATGCGTCAGTCAACCACGCGTCGCCAATTTACCGCCTCACTCGCCACTATCGCAAGCCTTGGCTTAGGCTCACGAGTTCTGGCAGACAACTGGCCGAGTTGGCGAGGTCCAAATCGCGACGGCAAATGTGCGACCAAGCTGCCGGAGAGGATCTCACATCTTCAACCCACTTGGACCGTAAAACTCGGCGACAGTTACAGCGGCCCGATCATTTCGGGCAAAAATGTACTGGTTACTGAAACCATCAACAAGAAAAACGAAACTCTGATCGCGCTCGAACGGGCGACCGGCAATCAAGTTTGGAAGAAGGAATGGGAAGGAGCGATGAGCGTCCCATTTTTTGCCAGCAGCAACGGTGACTGGATTCGATCGACACCTGCGACCGACGGCAAGAGAGTCGTGGTAGGCGGGATGCGCGACGTGGTGGCCTGCTTCGACGCGGAGACGGGTAACGAACTCTGGCGGATTGATTTCAATAAAGACCTCAACATTGATTTGCCTTCGTTTGGGCTCGTTTGTTCGCCGCTGATCGAAGGCGAGTTCGTTTACGTTCAAGCCGGCGGCGGCATTCGCCAAATTCGTTTGGCGGATGGAAAACTCGGTTGGATGGCGATGAAGGAAGATGGAGGCATGATGGGCGGCGCGTTCTCATCGCCCGTAATCGCCGATCTGAATGGTACCCGGCAATTGGTGGCTGCCACGCGCGATGCGATGGTCGGAGTCGAATTAGCCAGTGGTAAGGAACTTTGGCAACGACCGATCCAAACCTTCCGGGGCATGAACATTTTGACTCCGACGATTGTCGGCCAACAGATTTTTACGAGCAGCTACGGCGGACGCTCGCAGTCGATTCGTGTCAAGGCTGAGTCGCCAACAGGTTGGTCCACCGATGTTGCATGGGAGGGCAAATCGGAGGCTTACATGTCGTCACCGATCGTCGTAGGCGATTACGCTTATCTGCATCTGAAGAACCAACGCGTGTGCTGCATCGACCTCAAAGACGGCAGCGAAACGTGGCGTACTCAACCGTATGGGAAATACTGGAGTATGATGACCGATGGCGAGCGAATCCTGGGTCTCGACGAGAGTGGAAAACTCTATTTGTTGGCAGCAAATCCGGAAAAATTTGAGCTGCTCGATCAACTGCAAGTCTCTGATGAACGCTGTTGGGCGCATTTGGCAGTGGTAGATGATGAGATTTTTGTCCGTTTTCAACGCGGTTTGAAGATGTACAAGATGTAGCGATTGAAAGCGCTTTGGTCCAACCCACCGTAGGTCGCATCTGCCGGATGCGACTGTGATTACACCCAGCGCGGCCCATGGTTTTCTTCACGCAACCTTCAGGTTCGCCAGTTATACTCTGGTCCGCTTTACGCTTCGTGCGGCCAGATCTAGGAAACAAGACCATGTTGCTACCCAAATCCGTCGTTTTGCTAGTTGGAATTCTTGCCGTGCACCAGGCAACTTGCTCGACGCCGAGTTTTGCCCAGGTGGTTGCATCGACCGAAGACTTGGAATCGATCGGCGGAAAGTGGTTTGTGCGTCCTGGGGAAAAGCCTGTCTACTTCTACCGCGACGGCGACGAGATAGTAGATCTCTTCTCCTACCACTCGCAGGACTCGAACAAGGATGGCATCGACAATCTGCGCCTCAGCCACGACAAGCAGCACTTGATCATTCAAAGCCAAGGATACCCGAATCATCCGACGGCGATTTTTCCCAACAGCAGCAATCCGAATCGTATCGCCGTTCAAAACTTCACCTTCCGACTACCGCTTGAGCCGCGGTTGGCCGGCAAAGTCACGCGGCTTCCGATGGGGCCAGTTGGGATGGCATCAAACGGCGTCGTGTTCTTCAATCCCTTCGAAATGGAAGGCATGAATGCCGTCGAAGGTTATACCGAAGTTTGGTTAGATTCTTGTTGCGGTCATCCTCAACAAACCGGCGTGTACCACTATCACAAGTATCCGAGTTGCGTGAAGTCGCCGTACAGCGACGACGGCGAGCGACATTCGCCCATCATCGGCTTTGCGTTCGACGGATTTCCATTGTACGGACCCTATGAAGCGGATAATTTAAAAGCCATGGACGTTTCCGGTTCGCTGGCGCTCGACGTTTGCAACGGTCACTCAGATACCAAGCGAGGATATCACTATCACGTGACACCAGGACGGTTTCCATACATCTTGGGTGGCTACGCTGGCGTAGTGGAAGCAACCAACAATCGCGGCTTATCGCGCGCCGGTCAGGGCGCACTCATCGACAATACGCAGTCTGGTGAAAATCCACGCATGGACAAAGTGATCGAATCGATTCGACCGGGACTTGCTAAGCGTGGCCAG
>JAYVHC010000943.1:0-3796 GCA_043771575.1 Planctomycetia bacterium | reverse complement strand
TTTCGTCCTAACAGCGCCAGTCCGCCCGCCGTTAACAACAGTGCAACCGACGAAGGTTCAGGCACTGCTGTGATATTGCTGGGCGCGGCCGCGGCGGAGAATGAAAAGTTGTCAATCGCCAGGCCGTGTCTCGAACCGGATCCGTTGGCTTCGTTTTGCCATCGCAACCAGAGGTATTCCCCCTGCTTCCAATCCAATCCAGCGAATGTTCCAGCGATGTTGGACGTTCGATTCGCCGAATCGTTCCCGTCCAGTGGTCCACCAGGCAATGAAAATCCAGGGCTAGTGAATCCTAAGCTGGTGACATTGGTGTAGGGGTCGGAGTTAATCGCACCCAGCGTTGTCGATGTTCGGTAACCAAATAGCAGCGTTTGGGGAGCAGCTATGTTGGTCGTGCTGCGGCGCCATTGTTCGCCGTCAAAAGCGACAGAAATGGAATTGAGAGTCGCGCCGGTTTCGTTTCGAACTGCCAGGGCAAACTGGGGATCGGTCGATGCTCCCTGCGAAACGATCCCTAGCGCTCGATCCGAATTACCATCCGTACCAAAGGAATACAACGTCCTATTACTAGAACTACCAGAGCCTGCGCTTAATACGGTAGATGTTGAATACCAACCACCCAGGTTAGTATCGTTCGTCCACGCCAAGCCAGTCCCGGTATTGGGAAGGCTATCGAAATTCTGGGAGTAAACCGAGTTGGCGGAAACATAAATAAGTTCCGCTTTGGCAGGCGAAATGAGCATGCCACACCCAACCAAGCACAGCAAGTAACGCATCGATGAGCTTCGTACACGAGGTTATGCAAATCAAACAGCTGGTGGGGCACTTTCATATTAATCTATAAAGAAAAACAGACAAGTTTTTGGTAGTCGGTTTGGCAAAAATCAATCAATATTATTGGATTGGACTTCGACTGCTTCGGTTTCCCACAGCGCATGAGCGGCTGCTTAATCGACAAACATGAATTCATTGGCCAACATTAGCACCTGGGCTAATTGCCCCCAGCGATTCAACAACTCCATCGACGGCCCGCGAAAGTCCGTTTCGGCATCCCAAAAGCTTTCGGTAGGGGCGGTGCTCAAGCCGGTCAACCCTTCCAAAGCGACTTTAGGTGACCATAGAAACTGGTCGCTGTTCAAGCCGTCCCGAATGTCGACGACGAAATCGATCGTGTCACCCGGCTCGGTCGGGATTGCGGCTACGTCAATCTGCTCAGAGCTAGCGTGAACCGTTGCTGTCCGCAGTAATCCGGCGCGACTATGAATGACGAATGCGCGGATGCCGTCACCAACCGTCGGTTCGTGGTTCAATTTTGATTGAATTCGAAAACTGCCAGCCACCGGAGCGGTCCAGCGACGAACGACTGCGTGTTTCAGATCATTACCCGGATGGCCACCGGTCGCCGACAATTGTAACCAGCCTAAGGTCGTATCGGGAAAGCTGCTCCCACCCTGCCAAGCCGATCCGCTGAAATGCGGTAGAGGCGTGAACCCAAGCACTTTACCAGTCGCTGAATCGAACTCGCCGTAACCGTAGCTCCACCTTGTCGCGCGCTGTTCAGTCGCCCCCTCAATTGAATTTTCCAAAGATTGCGCGGCGTCAGATTCCACAAACGCAGTCGCCAACCTTAGCTCCTCCGCTGTCGGTTCGCGCTGAAACAAAGCCCCATACAATTGCGTTACACCTGCAGCGGTTTCGCCACGGTCAATGACTTGTGTTATCTTCGCAATGCGCTGTGCGAAAAACGGGTGATTCATCGCAAACAGTGCTTGCTGCGGAACGGTAGTTGAATTCCTCTGGGCGATCGACAAGTCCGGATTGGCGAAATCGAACATCCGCAAGACCGGCGAAAGGTCTTCGCGATCCACAAGAGCATATAAAGTGCGTCTCACATTCTGCTTTGCAAACAACGCTTGGGGGCGCCCTCCAACCGTCAGATCCAACTCGCCGGAAGCCGCCAGCCACGCGTCCCGAGCCTCCTCGAAACTCAGGCGATGATCGACCATGCGCCACAGCCAGCGGTTTTCGGGGTCCGCTTGTTGCGACCGAGCCGCTAAGGTGGCATCCGCTGGTCCGCGTGAATCCTGTCGATAAGTCTGCGAAAGCAAAATAATTCGATGCAATTCCTTCAACCGCCAACCTGAATCGACGAATGTACGCGACAACCAATCGAGCAACTCCGGATGTGTAGGTTCCTCCGCGCGATGGCCGAAATCGCTGGGAGTATTCACAAGGCCTCGACCAATGTGATGCATCCATACACGATTGACCATGACGCGGGCTGTGAGCGGATTGTTCGGGTCGGCAATCGCGTTGGCTAACTCCAACCGGCCGCTACCTTGGCTGAATTCCTTGATCACGCCCCCCCACATCGCTTTCAGCGCACTCAGAAAATGGCGAGTCTCTGCGGCACCTTTGGTCGAGGGATTACCTCGCAGAAAGACTCGCGGAGTGATTGGTTTTGGCCGATCCACCAAAACAGTTGCATACTGTGGAGCATTAGCATTATCCAACAACCAGCGATCGACCTCTGCTTGATGTTTCCACAGTTCAGTAGTGATGTTTATTGGAAAATACATTTCGATGTTCGCGATATGCTCGTCCGGCACGCTGCATGGCGAATCGACGCCGTACAGCACTTGACGCAATCGTTCCGCCGTTGCGTCGGGAAATGCGCTGGCGGCCGGATCCTTAGCTAACAGCTCGCGCCACTGCTTTTCGATTTCGTTGAAGGTCACCCCGTACTCGACCGCAGCGCTGCGCAGGCCAGCCAAATCGTTATTCGCAGCCAGGTCATGCCACTTCGCGAACACGGGTGTCGTCAATTGTGCGTCGCGCGCCAGATACGCTTGCCATTTACGAACCACGACTGGGTTGATGTCGTTTTCGTCGAGCAGCTGACCAAAAACTTCTTCCGGATATTTTTCGAGTTCCAACTGAGCCCACAGGTGCTTTTCAACGCGAGCTCGCGTTCGAGCAGACTGTTCATCGCGTCGCGTAGTCATCATTTCACTTAGTTTTTTCTCCCGTTTCGCCAGCTCTTCCAGAACGGCGGTATCTTGCGAAACACCGCAGGGCACCAATTGCTCGGCACTGCTCTGGAACACACCGTAGAGTGAATAGTAATCGCGGGTTGGGATCGGATCGTACTTGTGATCGTGGCACCGCGCGCAGGCCACTGTTAGTCCCAACATGCCGCGAGTGACGACGTCGATACGATCGTCGATGATGTCATGCGTCACACCCAAAAATCGGCGTCCAAGCGTTAAATAGCCCATCGCCGCCAAGTCCGGAGAGCCTGGCGGTTCGATTTGGTCGGCTGCAAGTTGCAAACGCACAAAGCGATCGTAGGGCATATCATGGTTGAGTGACCTGACTACCCAGTCGCGATACGTTGACGCGTGTACCCAGCGTTTCTCTTCGCGCGCGTAAACATAGCCTTTAGTGTCCGAGTAACGAGCGACATCCAGCCAGTGACGCGCCCAATGCTCACCGTAATGCGGTGAATTGAGCAAACGGTCGACAACTTTTTCATAAGCATCCTTGGAATCGTCGCGTAGGAAAGCTTCCACTTCAGCAATCGTTGGTGGCAGCCCAGTTAGATCGAAAGTGACTCGCCGCAGCAACGATCGCCGATCCGCAGGTGGACTCGGCTGGAGCCCCGCGCTCCGAAGTTTTTCGAACACAAAGCGATCTATCGGCTGATCACTCCAAGAGTTGTCCGCGACATTTGGCGGCATGACCGCCGCGATGGGCTTAAGCGACCATAGCGGTTTGTCGCTCATTTTCATGGTTG
>JAYVHC010000942.1:0-3028 GCA_043771575.1 Planctomycetia bacterium | reverse complement strand
ACCCTTCAGCAGACTTTCAATAGCGTCCACCAAATCGTTCGTCGTTGGCTGTTCGCGCACAAAGCCAACTCCATATTGATCATCGACACGTCCGTGGTAACGCACCGATCGTTGTTCGTCGAGCAAAAAGACTTCGGGCGTCCGCGTTGCTCCCAGCGATGCGACCAACGTTTGCTGATTGTCTTTCGCAAACGCATAGGACATCGAATGGCGCCGCGCATGGGCTGCCATTTCCGACAACGAATCTTGTTGATTCGCATCGACGCCGATGACCGTCACGCCATGTGAGCCGTAAGTGTCTTGGATTTTCTGGAGTCGCTCGGAGTACAACCTGGCCAGCGGACACTCGACACCGAGAAACGCAACGACCAGAAGCTTTGATTCCGCAAAGTCCTTTTCTGTCAGATCACGACCTCGGAAGTCCGTCAACTGAAAACTCTCCAGCTTTCGTCCAACGCTGTTCGCGCCGGATTTTCCAGAGTCAGACGCCTCCAATCGCGGCAATGCAATACTTACGATCCCGAAAATCACCGCCAACACCCGAACCTGTCGTCGATCCCGCAACATAATTCAACCTAACAAGAGTTTTCAGCTATTTTATACATCGCCGATTCCCCAATCCTACCGTCTCAAAAGGGGTCGGCCCCTCTCAAGGCACACCCCCTTTTTGCATCAAATCCTAGGAAGCTTGCTTCCGTTTGATCTTGTACGCCCCAGCGATGAAAAGCGTTACACGAACCAGAAGTATAATGTGCAACCCGCATGCTCCGATGATGTTCTGTTCCTGGAATTATCGCAATGCCGACTGGAAAAAATCCATACCTCAACGAACCGCTGCCAGTTGCTGCAAATCTCGCTAGCAGCAAACACGGATACTCGCCACTGCATAAACAGTATTCTTAGGGCAACCTTTGCCGCTTTACGTGATGCGGCGTGTTTTTGCCTTCCTTCCCTGTTAATATGGAAGCCCGTAGTTTCCTTCCTTTACTCCCTCCCGAGGTAAGTGTATGCGACTTAGAAGATTACTTGGACGAATGCTGCTCGCCGCCGGTTTTAGCCTGACACCGACTTGCGTGCTGGTCGCGGAAGTCAGCGTTCCGAACATCTTTAGCGAACACATGGTACTCCAACGCGACCAAAAAAATCGCGTGTGGGGCAAAGCTGCAGTCAGCGAGAAAGTGACAGTCACCATCGCCGGCCAAACAAAGAATGCAACTGCGGACGCAAGTGGCATGTGGCAAGTTGAAGTGGATCCGCTGCCAGCCGGCGGTCCGCACGAACTGGTCATCAAAGGTTCCAACGAAATCAAAATCGGCGATATTCTCGTCGGCGAAGTTTGGATCTGCTCCGGCCAATCCAATATGCAGTGGAACGTCAACAGTTCAACCAATGCTGACCTCGAAAAACTCGCTGCCAACAACCCCAAACTGCGCATGATCAACTTCCCGCAAGTTGGCGAGCAAGAGCCGGTTTGGGAGCACAAGTCCGCGCAATGGAAACTCACGACACCCGAAAACGTTGGCGGCTTTTCCGCAGTCGGCTATTTCTTCGGCCGTCAAATTCAAGAAACGACCAACGTTCCAGTCGGCTTGATCAATAACGCATGGGGCGGCTCCGCTTGCGAAGCTTGGATCAACCGAGACGTCCTATCTGCTGACGCCAATTACCAGCCCCTTATGGATCGCTGGAAGGCCAATGAAGCTGAGTTCCAAACGCTTTCTGCAAAAACCGATTTGACCGACGACGAAAAGAAAAAACTCGATGGTCTCAAAAATCAAATGAAAGGCAACCAACGTCCAGCCAACATCTACAACGGCGTGCTCAAATCGCACCTCGGTTACGGCATTCGCGGTGCCATCTGGTATCAGGGCGAATCGAACGCTGGCCGCGCTTACCAGTATCGCGATCTGTTCCCACTAATGATCGACAACTGGCGCAAAGAATGGAAGCAAGGCGACTTTCCATTTTATTGGGTCCAGTTGGCTGACTTCAAAGAGGAAAAACCGGAACCAGCAGAAAGCGATTGGGCAGAGCTTCGTGAAGCTCAAACGATGACTATGTCCAAACTGCCTCACACCGGTGAAGCAGTTATTATCGACATCGGCGAAGGCAAAGATATTCACCCGATGAACAAGTATGAGGTCGGCCTACGTCTCGCGCGCTGGGCACTCGCCAACGAATACAAGATCAAAGTCCCATTTCACAGTCCGCAATACAAAGCGATGGAAAAAGTAGACAAGTCAATTGTACTGAGCTTCGATCACGTCGCAGGTGACTGGCGTCCCTTCGATGTCAACGAACCTCGCGGATTCGCAATCGCTGGTGAAGACAAAAAATTCGTCTGGGCCAAAGCGACCATTCAGAAAGATGGTCGGGTCGAAGTCTCCAGCCCATCCGTCGAGAATCCCGTTGCAGTCCGCTATGCCTGGGCCGACAACCCCGTTTGCAACATGTTTTCCAAAGCCGGTCTACCGTTAACGCCCTTTCGCACCGACGACTGGCCCGGCGTAACCATCAATAACAAGTAGCGTCGCTACTATTAAATCAAGGTTCCGCTCGGAGTTTTTTTCCGAGCGGAACATTCAGCATCCCCAAGGATCATAGAAGCGATCCTACGCGCTGCAAACGCCCTGCCTACGATCCCTTCGGGATCAACTCTCGCATTCAACTCGTAATCCGGTGGTGGCGCTCCGCTTACCACCGGCTATTATCTTGTATCCCTGCGGGATATTTGCCAACCAAAGATAACACCATCAAGTTAAATCGTTTCGCGAAGAACTGGAAGCGATGTTGCGCGAGGCGCAAATAGAATTCGATCCGAAGTACCTTGATTAATTGATATTGAGCATGGCGAACCGAGGCTTGAGCTACCACGAAGCGGTTCGAAGACAATAGAGGGCGGTAAGCGAAGCGCCACCTCCGGTTCAGGTGCACGGTCCGTGATACCCCTCAAAAATCAAATTGGTCGATGTTGTCCTTCGTGAAAACTAGAATGTCGCCCAGCATGACGTTGTCGCCGACGATTGGC
>JAYVHC010000941.1:0-2805 GCA_043771575.1 Planctomycetia bacterium | reverse complement strand
CGAAGCAATGGTCTCCACGACTTTCAGTTAGGTGTGATCATGGTGCGCTTGGCAACCTATGAAAAACATCTCAAAAGTCACATCGACAATGATTCACTGCTCTCCGACCGCAGCAAAGAATCTGCTTTGGTGAAAGAGATCAGAGCAAAAGTGAGTCAGCTTCTCGACAAGGTCAATCTGAAACGAGGTACAGAACCGGTGGTCGAAGCCGATCTGGTGGAATTAGGGCAAATGACCCACAAGATGCCAACTTACTTGCAGGAACGCATGCTCAGTTTTCGAGATAAAGAACGCGATCGCTATCGCGGTTGGATCGGCTTTATCGCCTTCTCAGCATGCTTTGCCTTCGCCATTCTCGGCGTAGCTTTTTGGTACTTCCGAAGTTCGGTCGTGCAACCTTTCAAAGTGCTGCTTGCCGGCAGTCGTCTCATTGCCGCCGGCGAATTCGAACATCATATCGTTCTTCAATCGCACGACGAGTTGGCCGAATTAGCCAACGCGCTGAACAGCATGACGTGCCGCTTTATCGAGATTCGAGACAATTTGCACGAAAAAGTGCAACAGCGCACGCGCGAAGTCGTTCGAAGTGAGCAATTGGCCAGCGTTGGATTCTTGGCCGCGGGTGTGGCGCATGAGATCAACAACCCGCTGGCTTCGATCGCCTGGAGCGCTGAAGCACTCGAAGGACGATTGCACGAAATCCTGCATGTTCAAGGTCCCAATATTCAGGATACTAGTGTTCAAGATACTAGTGTTCAAGATACTAGTGTTCAAGGTAATGGCACCGGCGGAAAAGTCGCTCAAGCGAGCTACGATGAAGAGCAGTTGCAGGTGTTGCGCAAATACCTCAAACGCATCCAAGACGAGGCCTTTCGCTGCAAAGGAATCACCGAGCGACTTCTTGATTTCTCGCGACTTGGCGAATCGCAGCGCAAGCACGAGACGGATGTGAACGAATCCGTTTCTGACATGATCGCGCTCGTGCAGCACCTCGGACAATATCGGAATAAGCATGTTGAATACATCGGCGAAGAAGGGCTCTCCGCTTGGGTCAGTCCACCCGAATTCAAGCAGGTCGTACTCAACTTGCTCACTAACGCGCTCGACTCGGTCGACGACGGCGGGCTCGTAATGGTCAACCTTGAGCATGACGTAAGCAGGTTTACGCTTACCGTTCGCGACGACGGTTGCGGCATGACTCCAGAAGTACTCAATCATCTCTTTGAACCGTTTTTTACGCGCCGTCGAGATGGCCGCGGAACGGGCTTGGGCCTTTCCATCACTTATCGTATCGTACAAGACCATGCCGGCGAGTTGGTCGCCTCCAGTGATGGACCGGGCATGGGTTCAAAATTTGTTTTGTCCATACCCCTCGAAAAAACGAACTCGCAATCGAATGAAATCATCAAAGCAGCCGCTTAATGGACTAAGTATCCTGTTTGCGGACGATGAAGAATCGCTACAAGAACTGATGAGCATGGAATTGCCCCGCATGGGTCATCGTGTCACGGTTTGCCCTGACGGCACTACTGCCATCAATGCTCTCGGACGCGACACGTTCGATTGCCTGCTGGTCGACTTGGATATGCCTGGCATGAACGGTACGGAGGTGATCCGCAGAGTCAAAGAAGTCTCACCTGAGACTGAGGCGATCGTTTTGACGGGTAAAGAGTCATTGGAGACGGCTGTCTTAGCCCTGCGTTATGGAGCCTGCGACTATTTGACGAAACCGTGTCGATTGGTTGAATTGCAAGCGCTGCTCGAGCGCATTTTGCAGCGTCGTGATCGCGTTAGAAAGTATCACGCCAACAAGAAACAACTGGAAAAGCATAGCACCAGCGTGCGGTTAGTGGGCGATCATCCGCTGATGTTGGCGGTTGCAAAATTGGTTGCCAAAGTTGCCCCAACCAATTCAACGGTGCTCATTCGCGGCGAAACGGGCTGCGGAAAAGAGTTGGTTGCGCGCGCAGTGCACGATCAAAGCCATCGCAAAGACGAATCCTTTGTCGCGATCAATTGCGGCGCTCTTCCGGAAAACTTGATCGAGAGCGAATTGTTCGGTCACCGCAAAGGCGCGTTTACGGGTGCGGACTCACATCGTGAAGGCCTATTCGAGGTTGCGAACCGTGGCACGATCTTTCTTGACGAAATCGGTGAGTTGCCTATGGGTATGCAAGCCAAGTTGCTGCGGATTCTGGAGAGTGGTGAAATGCGACGTGTGGGCGACAACGACTCGCTCAAGGTCGATGTGCGCGTCGTCTGCGCGACTCACCGCAATCTCGAACAGATGGTAGAGGACGGTGCGTTTCGTGAAGACTTGATGTTCCGCATCAATACGTTTGAGATTCACTTGCCCGCCCTCCGCGAACATGCTGCTGATATACCGCAGCTGGCGGTACATCTGTTCCGTCGCTTTCGCCAGGATTTAATCTCGGACCAAGAACTGTTCAGCCCGGCAGCGATGACGGAATTGCTGAACCACGTTTGGCCAGGCAATGTTCGCGAGCTCGCAAACGTCATCGAACATGCCACAATCCTCTGCGAACATCCACCGATACTACCCGAACATTTGCCTCGCCATTTCACCGACCGTCGTCTTCGCAAGGACCTACGCACACTCGGGCCAGTTTCGCTCAAAGAACTTGAAGAAGCCGCAATTCATGAAGCGGTTAGCCGTCATGGCAATAATAAACAAGCCGCAGCTGACGAATTAGGAATCAGCCTCAAGACGCTTTACAACAAGCTGAGCCAATCCGCGGCGGGATCGCAGGTTGCCAAATCAGCTTGATGCAACAGGTTACTGAT
>JAYVHC010000940.1:0-4242 GCA_043771575.1 Planctomycetia bacterium | reverse complement strand
TACGAACGCATCATAGTTACGCTGCCATGTAAAGACTAAGGAATGAACACAAACTCATTGGCATTGAACAACGCGCGAGCGAACTGCACCCAACCCTGTTGAACAATAAACTGCTTCGCATCCTTCAACTCGGCCGCATCGCATTCACGCCCAAAACAAACTTCATAAGACCACACAACCTGCGCCTCAAGAAACTCTCGCTCGTGCTGTATTCGCTCGGCAAATAGTTCCGCTTGCTGCAATACAAAACGACTATTCAGCAGGTTCAATGCCTGTAACGGCGTAGTCGAACGATTACGCCGAGGCGTCACTTGGCTGCCATCGGGACAATCGAAAACCCCGAAAATCGAGTCCTTTTCCATCCGGACCTTGGTCATATAAACCATCCGCCGCCAATCGGTTGACCCATAGTCCTTCTTTGGAAAATAGTGCCGCACGTTTTCCACCTCCACTTCGAACGCACTGAATCCGGGACCACCACTCTGCAAATCCAGCTTGTCCGTCGAAGCCAAAATGCAATCGCGAATCCCTTCTGCTTCAAGCCGTCGAGTGGGAAATCGCCATATCAAGCGTGAACTGGCATCAACGGCCATCGCATCTTCGCGCGGACGGCTATCTTGCTGCCAAGTTTTCGACATTAGGATCAATCGATGCAACTCTTTGATCGACCAACCCGAGTCGATAAACTCGCAGGCCAACCAGTCGAGCAACTCTGGATGAGTCGGCAGCGTTCCATTAGCTCCAAAATCCGATGGCGTATCAACCAATCCGATGCCAAAGTGAAACTGCCACAGTCGATTGACCATCACGCGAGCCGTCAACGGATTATCGCGACTGGTGATCCAATTAGCCAATTCCAGACGCCGCCGTTGCTCGGGTGCATCTGCTTGTAATTTCAGCGAAGTCAACGATTCAATCGCTCCCGGATTAACAACCTCACGCGGCGCGGTCGGATCGCCGCGATATAGGCGATGCGTATCGGCGGGCTGCACAAATTTTCCCGCATAGACGTTGGAGGAACTCAACAGTTGCCGCCGGCTTTCTTCCAGCGCTTGCATTTTCGCCACCGAATTGCGCACCGCCTGCGCTTCAGCGGCAGACAAGCCCTCCAAATTATATTGTGCGATCTCCGTCTTATCCTTCACCAGCGGCAGGCGGTCTGCGGAACTCGCCGCGAGCGTCCAGTTCGTCCCGTCGGTCGATAACTCAATGCGATAATCCGTTGCCACGCGATCCGTGAACTGTCCCTTGCGATCACGTCCCCACACAATGCGATCTACGAGAGCTGGCTCCGCAAACTCGATCTGCGCCCAGCTGCTGGAAGCTCCACTTGCGATCCAACTCCGCGAGTTTCCAAACTGACCATCATTAAGATGCTCCAGCTTATGCAAGGGATGCTCAAAATCGCCTGACGAAGTCGATTTCGCACCACTGGACGCCAAGGCAACGTTTTCGTTACCAACAAACACTTGGAGTTCGTCGATGCAGGGTTCGGAGGCATTGGTAGCGTTGATTGTGAACCGAATGAATTTCGCGGCAAATTTTGCCTGTTGTACAAGGGGCTCAATGTTTTCCACTGAGCTGACCGGATCTCGCGTCCCTTGATGTTTGGCGTAGTTCGCCAAATCACTGCGAAGTTGTTGGATCTGTTGTGCGCGCACCTCGGCTTGGGCTTTCTTTGCAGGACTAAGCGGCAGTTCTTTCTCAGCGTGTTCAACTCCAGCAAACACCGCTTGCAGCGCGTAATAATCCGTCTGCAAGATCGGATCAAACTTGTGATTATGACAGCGGGCGCATCCCGTTGTTAAACCCAAGAAAGCAGTGCCAGTTGCATTTACAATGTCCGCCAATTCATCCTGACGCTGCATCAACCCCAGCAGCGGATCTTGGCCTTTAACAATATCATTCGGACCTGCCACCAAGAACCCCGTCCCGATGGGCTCACCCAACGCATCGCCAGCAATCTGCTCGCGCACGAATTGATCGTAGGGTTTATCGACATTGAAGGCTTGGATTACCCAATCGCGATAAGGATACGCATTCGGGCGCTCGCGATTCGTCTCAAAACCATTCGTTTCGCCAAACCGAACCAGATCTAGCCAATGAGTCGCTAGTCGCTCGCCGTAACGTGGGCTATCGAGAACTCGCTCAACCAACCTTGCCCAAGCGTCCGAGCGGTCGTCCTGGATGTACGCTTCAACTTCGTGTGGCGTGGGCGGCAAACCATGCATGACCAAGTAGAGTCGACGTATCAAGCGACGCTTGTCGGCGATGGGCGACAGCGTTAACTTAGCTTGGCGCAGTCGACTTAGTATAAACCCATCGATTGCCTGACCACCACCAAGCTCTGGTACTTGCGGTCGACGGAGCGGTTGAAACGACCAGTGATCCGACTTCTTTTTCGAAAGTTCATCGCGGGCTGCTACCCATAGCGACGCGTCCTCAATCCAAGCGCGCAGCGCAGCGACTTTTTCCGGCGGCAGCGGCTGAGCGTCTGGCGGCATACGCAACTTGTCATTCGCATTCGTAACCCGCTCAATCAGGTGACTGCGAGCACTACTTCCAGGCACGATCACGGGTTCGCCCGAATCGCCACCCCGCAACGCGAAAACCAGCGTATCCAAACGCAGCTTCGACTCTTGGACTTCAGGCCCATGGCAGTCAATGCAGTGCTCTTTCAAAATCGGCAGGATTTCGGCTGCGTAATTCACATCAGCCAGGGCGATGCGCGACGACGCAGCTAACAGACAAAGGAAAGCAAAATGAAATAAACGAACGCTCATTGGCGGGCTTCTCCAGCAAATTTGGCTGGTCGGTCTGTGAGGTGAGAGTGCCTGCTATTGTAACTAAAACCTTGCTCGAGTAATTCTCCCAAGTTAGATGCGATCTGCTAAGTTATACGCTTTTAAACCATTTTCGATCTCACTGCTACAGAAGTTGCACCATGACTGACCAGCCGCAGCAAGATGACGATGCAGTCGACTCCCCACAGGCATTCGGCAATTGGTTCGCAGCGAACCGCGCGCATTTGTTGATCCTACTTCAACAGAAAGCCAGCACGAAACTGCTGAGCAAAATTGAATCTGACGATCTGCTGCAAGACGCCGCCTCCCGAGCAGTGAAGAGCGTCGTCGGCATGAAGCTGGCTGCATGCGAAGTGTTGCCGTGGTTTCTTCAGGTTCTGACCCACACGATCGTCGATGCGCATCGTCACCATTTCGGAGCTCAGAAGCGCGACGCCGCTCGCGAATTCTCCGCCGATGCGAACCTGCCAGACCAAAACGGCCAAGCTGGTCAGCTCGCCGATCTGCTAGCAGCAAGCATCACCAGTCCTAGCCAAGCTTTCTCGCAGCATGTGCGTCTGAGCCGCATGCAAGAAGCACTGGACCAATTGCCAGCAGAAGCTCGGCAAGCAATCCACTGGCGGTTCATGGAAAGTCTCTCAAGCCAAGAAATCGCCGCACGTCTCAATAAATCGGACGGAGCTGTACGCGTACTGATCTCACGTACTCTCAAGAAACTCGAAGACTTGCTCAACGATGTTCGCCCCTCGAGGTGATGCAACGAGGGATGTCATCTTGGTGTGGCATAGGCTTCCTGCGCTTCCAGCCTGTGTGTGGACTTTCCGATCAGGTTCACAGACTGGAACGCTGGAAGCCTATGCCACGTTTTCCTGACAAAGCACTAGTCTTTTTCACGGGTAATCATCTTGTCGATCCCTTCATCAGCCTTATGCAAGGTTTCTTTAGCGTTTTCGAGCACACGATTGGTATCCTCCTGGATTTTCTCCGTTCGCACTTCCACCGCAGCTCGATTTCCGCTGAAATCGAACACCAACCAACCGCCCAGCGCCAATAGCAATACGATCAACACAACTACGAGTAAAGCACGCATCGACTTACCCATCCAATCGGTCAACCAGCATCCAAACTTCACTGACCAGAGATCTAAGCAAATGGAATGCCGTATCGCTTAGGTATCTTCCCCTAGCCTGCCGAACATGAAACTGGTCGTACTCGTACTTGGAGAAACAGTAGACGTACTTCTACCGAGCAGGTTGAGTCGTCAAACCCGAAACCCGCGGCTAACCCGGATTATTCATGGCGCGTAGCTACGTTCGCCAGAACGTGGTGAACCGCTTTGAGTTAGGCAAACGGACAATAAAAAAGTACCAGCGAACCCATAGTATTGATATCAATGGCATCAACGGCGGCGGAGTAGTCAAACAACTGTCCAAGACAT
>JAYVHC010000939.1:0-13418 GCA_043771575.1 Planctomycetia bacterium | reverse complement strand
CTACCACCCACATTTGCAATCGATAGTGGTTGGGCACCATCAGGCGCTGTCAACTTCAAACCGTTACCGATGGTGGCAAGCGAGGCGACTACGCGCGTGGCTGCATTGAAATTTGTCGAATTATTATTGATGCGATTGATGACGTCGTTTACAGTGAGTGCACCGTCGAGATTCACACTAAAACTCGTTCCATCGGTGCGCGTAATGAGCAAGTCATCGGTCGTATCACTAATGAAAACGCCCTGTCCGAAATTTAAACGGCTTAGTGGTGTATCGTAGTCGAAGGTCCTCAAACCCAGTCGCGTAGCAAGATCACCACCGTTTTCAGCTATGGTTAAAGTTGTTCCGCTTTCTGTACTGCGAATTGCCAGATGTCGCCCCGAAGGATCGAGGCTGGCTTCGACTTTTGCCCCTGAGCGGCGGACGATGTTCAGCAAATCTTCAACGGTGCTTGCGCCCGTGGTTAAAATATTATAGCTTTTGGCACCTTGCTTGATCGTGAACGATTCACCGGAGGCGATGCCTGCTCCACCGAGCAACTGCAATAGCGATGTATTAGGACTGGTTTTGGGGTCTAAGTCTCTGCCAATGATAGGTGAAGTGGTGAGGTTACCTGTAGTTTCGATTCCGAGATCGCCGGCCGCATTGCCACCGCCAACTTCGTGAATGTTGATGAATCCCGGCAGGCCGTCCTGATACGCAATCTCAATTCCATTCGCTCCAATGGTAGCCGCCATAGTACGTCCGCTAAGTTGTTTTGCGTTGATCGCGTCCACCACTTCTCTCAAGTTGTACGCGCCCGACAAATCCAGTTCGAAAGCTCCAACATTGTCGCTGAACGCAATGGCTCCACCACGAATGCCTTCGCCTCGGTTGAGTAAGGCGAGCGGCGTCGAAGGATCTAATCGCGGATTCACATCAGCGGATCCCACCACGAAATCACTGCGCACTCCAAAGGTGTCCTCAGCTGTAACATTGGCCGCAACGGTTGAGGCCGCATCCGAAATCGTCAGCAGTTCGTCATTCTTCCCCGTGAACCGCATCGCATCGTTCACGGACTTAAATGGGAGCGAAGCGACGTTACTGCCCCCAAAAATGTACTGATCTTGAAACTTAGAATTGCCAAGCTCTGTTAAGCGAGCGTAAGCAGCCTGCAATTGGGCATTGGCGGCGTTGCGTTCTTCAGCCGACAAAGTACTATTACCCACTTGCACGGCTAAGCCGCGCATATCTGTCATGATCGATTGGGCTTGCGATAGTACGGACTCGGTCGCGGTCAACAGTGTGTCGGCGCTGTCGAGGTTGGTATCCGCTTGAGCCTTAAACTCGAGTTGCCGCTGTGCAGCTAGAGTTCGAATCGCTGCACCCGGGTCTTGGCTGGGGCGTTGTATTCGGCGACCAGTGCTTAATTGTGTTTGCAGGTCGGTGATGGAATTTTGGTCGGTATTGATTTGGTACAATAGCCGTGTGATGGATAGCGCGGATGAGGATCTCGAACTACCAACGGGATAAAAACTCGCAGTCATAATTTCCTATGTCGCAAAGGATTGCGTACTGCCTCAGTTACAATTTCATCAATGTATCGAGCAATTCGCTGGAGGCTTGAATCACTCGACTGCTGGCTTGGAATGCACGCTGGTAGAAGATCATCTTTACCGCCTCTTCATCCAAGTTTACACCCGTAATGCCCAGCAACTTTCCTTCCAGCACCTTGTAGTAGTTTTGCAGCCCCTCAGTGACGCCCGATTGAACGTTGATGTCCTGTGTCGTGCGAACTACCAGATCTTCAAAACTCTGTTTGATCGACCTACCCCCCAGTCGCTCGAGCGGTTCGTCGAAAGCTTGAGCCAATTTCAATGCGTTGCCCGTGCCTCCCCCCACTCCAGCGCTGCTGGCGGCGAACATCCGAGGATCATTGGCAACGACCGAATTCACGGCAATGGTCGCTGCAGAATTGCCCTCAAAAAACGTGTTGATACCAGCCGCCGCTAGGAAATTGGTGGAATCGTTCTGGAAAGAGAACGTGATCTTGTCCGAGTCGGATTCAATACGCAGTTTGCCTTCAGGCGTCAGGCTGGCGCTGATGCCGGCGATCGCGTTGATCGACGCTGTTACATCTGCAAGCGAACTGTCATTCGTGCCACCGTTCAACTGCACACGCACCACATGTGTCTTCGTTAACCCCGATAATGAATCGACGACCTGAATTTCGAACTCGCCATTCTGGATTTCGACCGGTAGTCCGGCGAGGTCGATCGCACCGCTGACGTCGTCCGCTGCATTGGTGCCCGTAACACTCCTAAAGCCCGACAGGCCTTGGCCCTGAGTGTGAATGAGATTAAATTGTTCGATCAAATCTCTGGCAAATTGATCCAAATCCTTAGAAGCAGAACCAGCCGCGCGATCCCGCGTGTCATAGTATCCCTTCAACCTCCCACTGGAAACTTGCAGCGGAGAATCTGTGTCGGCTAGTCGAATTTCGATAACGGAGTCGTTCGCGCGCTGATCAACGCTCGCAGCAACTTTGCGTTGCAAGCCATCGGATACTAAGTACTCGCCGCCAACGAAGACCGTGACCGCACCACCCTGCTGCTCTACGGCGCGTATGTCCACGATTTGAGCGAGGCTATTGAGCATCTGTTCGCGTTCATCGCGCAGGCCCACCGCGTCGCTTTTGATCGATCCACCACCCTCGATTTCAACAATCCTGGTGTTTAGTTTGGCGATGCGTTCGGTTAAGCGATTGATTTCCGATGCCGAATCACGGATGCCCTGATTCAGCGTGCCCTGCAGGCTGACCAGTTGTGAATTGATATTGCGAATGTCGGTTGAAAGCGACTTGCCGCGCTCAATCACCAATCGACGCAGCGACGCGTTGCCGGGTTGATTTAGCACGTCTTGAATGCTGCCTGAAAAGCCGGCGAGCTTGGAACTTAAATCGTTCTTCGACAGTTCACTAAAGACCGATTCAATTTGACCGTACAGGTCATCGAGTGTCTTGCTACTTTCAAGATTGCTCAGCGTCTCGCGTAGTTGCCCCGCGGTAAAGTCGTCGAATTTTTGAACGACACCGTTGGCGCGCACTCCGTAACCGAGCAAGACACCGCCGACCAAGACCGCCGGGCCGGTGCTTTGAACCAGCTCTTGGCGAATGTATCCAGGCGTGTTCGCGTTAGCGACGTTGTTACTGACAACCTGCAGGCCCAGTTCGCTAACCTGAAGCGCGTTTGCAGAGGTCTGGATGGTGGCGAACAAGGACATGGTCGAGCTACTTCAGTGGATCGTTACAATACAAAAAAGGTGTCTGACACCTTATTTTTCCAACAGAGCCTAAATTTGTGCGTCGAGCAAATGACCGCCACCGGTGTCTGCGTGGCCACTTGAAGCGTAAACACTTCCCTCCAGTTGGCCGTAGGAGAGTAACTGGATAGATTCGCTGGCAAAGCGTTCGCATTGACTGATTAGAACCCAAATCGCCAAGTGCAAGCGTCGCAGGTGATCTATCTGTCGCTTGGCTGTTCGAACGCGTTCGCGCCTCGCTCGAACAGCCCAACTCGGCAAGGCTTGCGCTAGAGCGTACAAATCCGCATGGGGTAATGCGAGGTGCTTCGCTTCATCTAAAATCGCTTGTCGAACGGCTTGCAAACCTTGAATTTCCACCAGCAATCCGTCCGCAGCCATCGTTAGCTCTTCCAAACGTCTGATGTTGCCAGTGACTGCTGCCAGTTCCTGCTGGGCAATCCAAGTGGACCAGCGACCGCAGATGTCCATGAGTTGAGTTAGATAGGATTCAAGGCGATCGTCCATGGATTCCATGTTCACTCCAATCTCCGTTTAAACCCCCAATCGCAGTATCACACTTCTGTTAATCGGCATGAATTGAAACCCGATCCACGCAGAGCTGGAATTCTTTGCGGAATGGCGGGCTTCACGCTGCAGAATTCCCCGCGCAAGTTACGTATCTTCTCTGCGAATCGCATTTGCCAACCTAAGATGCTACTATATCGACACCGCGCATTTGCTAGCCTTCGACTCCTTCTGCCTCAGCGAGTTCACCGATGCTTGATAGATATTGGCTCACTAGAGTTTTCTCGCCGCTGTGCGTTCTCGTGGCATTCACATTGGCGAGCGGCGATGGTCCAACCGATAACGTGACAACTCAAGTTCGACCAGTTCCGCCGATTGGCGTCGAGGTTCCCGAAAAAGTAAAGGCGGAATTGTTGAGCAAGTCGCAAGGTGTCCGCGACGCTCTGGCGAAACTCAATCTCAATGTAATTTCGAGAGCACAGATCGAAGTGATTCCGCGGGCGGTCGAATTGGCGGTCGAACAGGGAATGTTCTATGTCGACAAAGAGCTCGCTCATGCGAATGAGCTGCTGGCTTTGGCTCAACAGCGTTTGCAAGCCGCTGTTGCAGGGAAACGCAATGCTCAGTTGCTTGAGCTGACAATGGAAAGCAGCACCGATAAACCGAAACTGCTGGCAGGTGGCTATCGCTCGCGCATCGACGGTTCGATCCAGCCCTATGGTTTGGTCATTCCAGCGGGCTGGAAAGCGGATCCGCTGAAGCCCGTGCGCCTCGACGTGTGGTTGCACGGACGCGGCGAGAAGGTCAGCGAAGTTGCGTTCATGCATCAGCGAATGCATCAACTCGGAGAGGTCTCGCCGCCCAATACGCTCGTCCTCCATCCGTATGGTCGGTATTGCAACGCGTTTAAGTTCGCGGGCGAAATCGATGTGCTCGAAGCGATCGAAAGCGTCAAACTGCTTTACCCCATCGACAATGCGAGAATTGCAATTCGTGGTTTCTCGATGGGTGGGGCGGGTTGTTGGCAGCTCGCCGTTCACTATCCACAACTATGGGCGGCGGCCAATCCAGGTGCCGGTTTCAGTGAGACGATGGAGTTCTTGCGAGTCTTTCAGCAGGAGGACTTTAAGCCCACGGACTATCAACGCAAGTTGTTGCATTGGTACGATTGCCCTGACTGGACGAATAACTTGCGCAACGTGCCTACAGTCGCTTACAGCGGCGAGATCGACAATCAGAAGCAAGCCGCTGACGTGATGGACGCGGCATTCAAGCTGCGTGGTATGAAGCTTTCGTATGTAATCGGCCCCCAAACTGCGCACAAGATCTTGGAGACATCGAAGCCCCTAATTCAGCAACAACTCGACGTCGCGCTGGATGCTGGCCGTATCGCGGTTCCAAAAATCATCGACTTGACGACTTTCACACTGCGTTATCACGAACTCGCCTGGCTGAGTATCGAGGGGCTCGAGAAGCATTGGGACGAATCGATCGTTCACGCAGAACTCGATAATCAGCAGTTACGAGTTCAATCAAAGAACATCTCGCGCATCAAGCTGCAATTTGAAGATCGTGACTTTCCATTCGCAATCGATAAACCCGTCACCCTAGTAGTTGATGCTCAGGTCCTGGTCGCCCCGTTTCAAAGCGTCGGCAAGTCCAAAGTTCTATGGTTGACGAAAAACTCCCTAGGCATGTGGGAAACGAATATCAACTCCGGAGTTCCAGACAAGGCGCTCGTCAAGCGTCCAGGCTTAACAGGCCCCATTGATGACGCATTTATGGACGCCTTTGTATGGGTTCCTCCCAGTAAGTCCGAGGCATCCAACCCAACATGGTACGACACTGAATATCAGCACGCGACGCGAGAATGGCGACGTCATTTTCGCGGCGATATCGTTATCAATGCACAGACCAGGGACATAGACCTGGCTAACGACAATTTGGTTCTTTTCGGAACGCCTGCCACGAATCCGCTTATCGCCAAAGTCCTTCCTTCGTTGCCAATCGAATGGACTGACACAAAACTTCGCGTTGCGGGAGTTGAATACGACGCGCGAACCCATGCTCCGGTTTTGATTTATCCCAACCCGCTGAATCCGGATCGCTACATCGTAATTAATAGTGGCTTTACATTCAGGGAGTTCGCCTACCTCAATAATGCACGGCAAATTCCCATGTTGCCCGATTGGGCGGTTGTCGAAACGTCACAAGGCGCTAATAACGTCATGCCTGGCAACGTCGTTAGCGCAGGCTTCTTTAATGAAAATTGGAAATAAGTTGAGCGCTACGGACATTGGTTCATTCAACCTTTACGATCACGGGACGACGACACCATTCGATTGCTTGAGCAAGGATTCCAACAAATGAAGAGGTCGAATGGAGCGTTTAGCGACATTCGGGAGGGCGCGCGCGTGGGCTGATAAAAAGTGTAGAACGGTTGTCCCCAACCGTTCTGCCGAAGGGCAACGCACCGAAGTCAACGCGCATTTTTCCAACGGATGAAAACGCTGGGTCTTAGTCAGTTTCTGCGGGGTTGTTCAGCAAGATCCGCACACGTGTAGCCCGATCATCGGAGACCTCCAGCACTTTGGCTGTGGCAACTTCCAGGTCGACAACATCCCCTGCGGTGACCAGCCGCTCAGCGAAGTGCATCATCAGGCCGGAGATGGTATCGACGTCAACTTCACCAAAGCTGAGGCCGAGCTTGCGTTCCACGTCGACCACTGCCGCGCTGCCGAGCACGATGAACGCTTCGGGACCGTCTGGAACGATGTCTGGGTCTTCAACGTCGAATTCGTCAGCCACGTCGCCAATGATCTCTTCGAGCACATTTTCCAGCGTTACGATGCCGATCACGGTCCCGTATTCATCAATCACGAACGCGACCAATTGATGCGTTCCTTGAAAGTGCCGCAGCAGTTTGCTGATGGGCATATTCTCAGGCACTTTTTTCGGCGGACGCATTACGGATTTGAAACTGAAGCCGGCTTCTAGATGTCTCGCAACCAGATCCTTGACGTGTAGAACGCCGAGAACTTCATCCAGGGAACCGTCGCAAACTGGATAGCGAGTGTGCTTAGTGCGTCGAATCATGTCAAGCGTGTCTTTGAGGGGTTCGTTGATATCAACAAAGTCCACTTCGCCACGAGGCACCATGATCCGCCTGCAAATCAAATCATCGAACTCAAAAACAGCGTCCAGCAAACGATGTTCAGAGCCGGTCAAGTTACCGTGGATGTGCGCCTCGCGGAGCAGCGCGCGAATTTCTTCTTCGTTGTAGGGCACTTCCAAATCATCGCCAGACTTCAGTCCAGCCATCCGCAACAACCAAGTCGTAGCCGCATTCAGTCCGATCATTAATGGGTAAGTCATCAAGTAAAACGCTTTCAGTGGTACAGAGCACCACAGCAGCAAACTCTCCGGCTGCCGGATCGCAAAAATTTTGGGAGCTTGTTCGCCGATTACCAAATGCAAGGCGGTGATCACGGTAAAACCGCAGATGAAAGGGATCGTACGGATTGCGGTAACGGAGGTGATGCCCATGCTACTGAGTATGGGTTCGATCAAGGATGCAAAAGCTGGCTCGCCCACCCATCCAAGCGCGAGCGATGCCATGGTGATACCCAGCTGACAGGCAGACAGCGAGCGTTCCAGTCGCAAGGCTAACCAACGCGCGGTCTTTGCAAAAAAGCGTTTGGCCACCACCATTTGCTCGACGCGGCTAACTCGCACCTTTACTAAGGCAAATTCTGCCGCTACAAAGAAACCGTTGGCAATCACCAAGAACATCGCCAAAACCAGAGAGAGCAGATCCGACCAGGCAGGCATTTAGTTACGTGTCGTTAGAGGGTTTTTCGCAGAACCAACTGCGAAGTGCTCAACCAAACATGGTTTCAGCTACCACATTGTAGCGGACAATTCATCCAAAGATACAAGCCGGTCACGATCTTCTGCCGTCAGCCGAGCGAGCTAACTCTTGGGCACTTCATTTGGCACAGAATCCAGTTTCGCATCGGGATTTGCTGGCTCAACTGCTTCGTCCACTTCGAGCAGCTTGGGGTCAAGGGGATCGTTTTTTTGATAGAGCTCAAGTATTTTCCTGGCAACCTTCTTCTGTGGCTCGGCCGCCAACTCAATTACTTTTTCTTGCCATCCGATCGCTTCCGCAAACTCTTTCTTCAGCCCGTATGCGGCCGCTAACAAAGTCAGATCGCTTACATCTTTGTACTCGCTTAGCGCGCACACTGCTTTGGCAATTTCTACGGCTGCGGCCGCATCGCGAATGCTCTCATCTTCGCAAGTCGTCAGCAACCAACCTCGGTTCTGTAAAGCAAGAACATATTTCGGAGCCAACTTTAATGCTTCTTTAAAATCCTTGTCGGCCTTGGCATATTGCTTCAGCATTTGATAATTGAAGCCACGATTATTGAAGGCGACCGCCGTTCCCGGTGCGAGTTCGATGACCTTGCTGAAGTCGTCGATGGCGTCTTGGGCCCTTCCCAACTGAAACTTGATGAAGCCCCGGCCCATCCAGGCAGCGACGTTCGAAGGTTCCATGGCGATCGCTTTGTCGTAGTCCCCAACCGCCTTGTCAACATGTCCAAGTAGTTTCTGCGCGATTGCTCGTTGTTGAACATAAACCGCACTTTTACCATTAATCGCGATTGCATTCGTATAATCCTGAGCAGCCTCTTCGTACTTACCCATTGACATGTAGACACTTGCGCGGTTGACCAGCGGCACTTCGTCTTTGGGATCTTTTTCGATCGCCTGAGTATAGTCCGCAATAGCTAGGTCATATTCACCGATGGCCGCCTGGAACAACCCGCGACTTGAGTATGCGTGCGCTGCTTCGTAGCCCAGTTCGATTGCTTTGTTGAAGTCTGCGAGTGCTTTCTCGTTGTCAGTACCAGCCCAGTGCGCGCCAGCGCGAAGCGTGTATAGTCGACCTTCTTGCGGGTTCGCCTCGATCAGCTCGTCGTAGACCTGTACCGATTCAGCCAATCTCGCGACATTGGCTTTCGCCACTGCTCCCTTTTGACCGCTGAACGTTTGGATGATATAAGAATCGCCGCGCTCGCCAGTAACGGTCAGCAAGTCACCTTTCTCGATGGTGTCAATGATTTTATCGTTGAGCTTCAGTTTCATTCCAACTCGGGCGACCACAGGCTCGGAAAAATTAGTCGCTAGCACGGCTGCCGACGCGGGGCTGGTGGTGGTTACCGCGGGCTGCTCCTGTGCGCCTGCGGGATTGCAGATGGAACAAAGCGTTGCAACAGTCAAACAAACGCACGTCCATCGTGAGTTTGTGGCAGTGGAAAGCATGGTCATAGCGAGCCATCGAACAGGTTGGAGGACGGAACTTCTGCCAGCACTAGCGCTTCAGCACAGTTTGATTTTGGGGTAGTGTCAAAAGGGTGTCACACCCAGAATCTTCGATGGGTGTGGTGTTTCAGGCGAATCTAACACGCCCTTCGCAAGCCTCAGGGCGTGCCACCCGCCCAAGAAATCTATCCTGTGCAGAGCAATAGGGGTATGTAAGATCACCATTATATCAGCCCAATTCGACATCGAGAACTTGGCAGTCTCCGCAGAGCACTACCTGCCGCCAAAGCTGCGAATTGACGTGAAAGACTGGGTAGTTCAAGGTTTGCTGCACGAAACGCGAAGCTGCCAAGGTCCTGTTTTTCAATGAGGGTGTAAGATGGTAGCGGGGATTCCCTTCCTGTCAGTACTGCTCCCTAAAACTCTAAATCCCACCTTGGGCTCGACTAGTGACTGATTATTCTCAGGCTGACAGCAGCGAGGAACCTGAAGTGCTGCGGCGATTGACTGAGCCGCAGCAGGAAAGGTTAACGGAGATTCTGGACGAATTCCTGCGAAAGATGGAAGGAGGAGACGTTCAAGATCGCAGTGAATTGATCGCCGCGCACCCCGACCTCGGCGAGGCCCTGCAAGAATACCTTGCGAAACTCGACGAACTCAATCGGCTCGTGGCTGGCGAACCGCGCTCGTCAGAAATCATCGGCAAACAACTGGGCGATTATCGTTTGGTCCGCGAGTTGGGCCGTGGCGGAATGGGCATCGTCTATCTGGCTCAGCAAATTTCGCTCGACCGAATGGTAGCGGTGAAACTACTGCCGTTCGCATCGCTGCTTGAACCGAAATACATCGAGCGGTTCAAGAACGAAGCCCGCGCAGCTGCGCAGCTCGAACATCCCAACATCGTGCCCGTGTATTCGATCGGCCAAGACGATGGAATTCATTATTATGCAATGCGTTACATCAATGGTCAGTCTTTGGACCAAGTGATTTCTTCGAATCATCAGCAAACGGTTTCCGGTGAAACATTGGCTTTATTGCTTCAGCAGTTTGCCGAAGTCGCTGAAGCGCTGCATCGCGCGCACGAGTACGGCGTTGTTCACCGCGACATCAAGCCATCAAACCTGTTGCTTGATTTGAAGCACAAGCTTTGGTTAGCCGATTTCGGTTTAGCACGATTTCAAACGGACCGGCCGTTAACTCGCACGGGAGAAATGATTGGTACGATGCGTTACATGAGCCCTGAGTAGGCGGCGGGCCGCTCTGAACTGATCGATCATCGTACCGATATCTACTCTTTGGGTGCGACGTTGTACGAAGCGCTCAGTCACCAGCCAGCGATCGTTGGTACTGAAGGGCCAGCGCTGCTGCGTATGATTGAACAAGATTCGCCGGTTCGCCTGCGAAGGCTGTGCCCCAAATTGCCCATCGACGTGCAGACGCTAGTCGAAAGAGCGATGGCAAAACACCGCGACGACCGCTATGCCACCGCCGATTTATTTGCGCAGGATCTGCGACGCGCATCGAGCGGATATCCGATCCTGGCCAATCGACTATCGTGGATGGCGTTAACGGGGCGTTGGTTGGAGAAACGCCGCAAGTTACTGGTGCTCGCTGCTGCGGTTGTCGCCATGGCAACGATTGGGTTGTCGATCAGCCTGTTCCTAATCAATCAACAGCGAAGTGTTGCAGAAGCTAATTTCAAAACGGCGGCATCGAATTTAAAGGAAGCCTGGGCTGCGGTGGAGGACCTCAACAACACCAATGATGAATTGGCGGCTGTGCCAGGCGCGGAGCAAGTTCGGCAACAGATAATGAAAAAAACTCTCGACTACTATCAACGACTGTCGAGAAACGGCGGCGAATCGATACGTAGATCCGATCTGGCGCTGACCTATAGCCGCATCGGTGCCCTGACTGAAGAGTTGGATTCCACGGACACCGCCCTTGAGCATTATGTACAAGCACAGCAACTTTACGCAGGGCTGGATACACGCGAACTGGATTCGTCAGAGGTACGCTCTGTTCGCCGACGGCAAGCAGAGAACCTAAACGCGACTGGACTTGCTAACACAAAAATCGGCCGCCTATTGGAAGCAACCGCCGCATACGAAGCAGCTCTGGCAATTCAAACTGAGTTTGTTGGGACCGCCGCAGATCAAAATGAGCATCGTGTGGATTTGGGATTGACCAAGAACAACTTTGGTCTGTTGCTACAAGCGTCTGGCGAGATCACGAAAGCAGAAGAAATTTTTAGCGAGACCATTGCACTGTTGAAAAAGGCAGCTGACGAGGATCCAAAAGACATTCGCGCTCTACGCGGTTTAGGCGCGGCGCTGAATAACATGGGGTCGATTCAAATTGCTGAGAACCCAAAACTAGCCAAGCGGACGTTGCTCGCAGCACTCGACATTCAATTGCCGATGACCTCAATCAGTCGTTATCGACTTCGCGCATCGCTGGACCTCGTAGCGAGTTATATCAATTTGGGCAATGCTTTGTCGAAAATGGATGAATGGGCGGGTGCCGAAGAGTATTTAACGACCAAGTAGGGTCGCATTACGGATGATCGAGTCTCGTGTAAAATGCCTTTCGCGCCGCTTGGCCGGCCGACTTGAATTGACCTTTAGTTGCTGAGCATCGGTAAGGGAGAGCCTATGGGTTCGGTAATGGAAAATGTGAAGACCATCAATTCTGCTGTTCGTACGGCGCTGTTAATGGGCTTGGTGGGAATTTTCGGCTACGGCGGCTACTATGGCTACAGCGAATACACGAAGAATGAACGAGCCCTCAAAGAACAGCAAGAAAAGATTCGTTTGGCCAATGAGGAAGTTGAAAAACTGCATGTTGAACTCGTCGCCAAGGTCGCACACATCGAAAAACTCGAAACCGCGATGCACTTGCTCAAGACCGACCAGCGGCTCGCACAGCTGAAAGTCCTTGGCATCGATCGCGACGAGAATGGGAAAGCGGTTAAGAGTCGGCTGGAGTTCGTCGAGCTTTCGCCCCATGGCGATCCGCTTTCAAAGCCCAAGCCGATGGAATTGCTCGGCGATTTGATTTATGTCGATAACTGGATCATCAAGTTCGATGATCGGTACGTTGAAAAGGGCGACATTGAGCGCGGTACGTCGCTCTGTCTATTTCGCCGTGTCTTCAGCGAAGACTCCCTGCCCGCAGAAGGTATTACGCTCGATGAGATTGGTATGCGCCCGCAAGCCTACTCGCGCGGTGGCGCGATGAATGACTTTGAGAAGAAGCTCTGGACAGATTTTTGGGAGTTCGCCAACGACCCCAAGAAAGCTGCCGAGATGGGCATCCGCGCCGCCAACGGCGAAGCGGTCTCCATCAAAGTCCGCGAAGGCAAAACCTATAGTATTTCGCTGCGCGCTTCCGGCGGACTATCCATTGCACCGCTTGATGATACTCTAGAAACTAAGCCAAAAACCGAATCCCCTGCACCCCCTTCGCCCTGGTAATCTAGCAAAAGGAGACCGTCCGGTTCCGTTGGAGTACAGGCTTTGGAGACCGTCCGGTTTGATTTACTAAGTCTCGCTTGATTCGCAGGCGAAAACGGGAGGGCGACGCGGGCGACGCTCCTGCCGAGCCCAAAAAGCTCGGCAGGAGCCTCGCTCCACAGCTCTAAACATCTTTTCATAGTGCGATCCATCATAACGGGAGAGCGACGCTCCTGCGGAGCTTTATTGGGCGGCCATTTTGCGTCCATAAGCACTTGGGGCCGACCTCGCGGCCGAAAAAGCTCGGCAGGAGCCTCGCTCTCCCGACCGCGTTAAGGTAATGAACCGGACGGTCTCACCGCGTCGTTCATGGGGTGCAAATCAAAGTCGTTGGGAATACCTTCGTAGCAGGGCGCGTAGTTCGAAGAGCAACACGGCCCAGTTGCCAGCACATGCCGCTCGACGAGCGATTCGAGCATGTGGAGCCGATCGAGGCTTGGCAATTGCGCAAGCTCCGCCCAGCGTTGATTGATCTCAGCGGCGATTTGTAATGCAAGCATCTTAATTCCTCCAACAAAGGATGGGGCTCATTCCCTCATTGTCCGCCTCGCGCGCTTACGAAACAAGACTGTTTTTCAGAATCTCTGCTCTGGCTTCGGGCCAGGGGGAGCCTTCTTGAAAGCAGAATAACCGGTAGGATCTACAAAAACGGTTCGCAGCTTGTCACTTGATGCCCGCTTATCAACCCTTGGCATTTCACGGCTGACTAGATTTCACGACGTCGCAACTATGATGAAAAAGTTGCCTGCGCGCCTTCTCATCCCACTC
>JAYVHC010000938.1:0-2351 GCA_043771575.1 Planctomycetia bacterium | reverse complement strand
ATAAGCGATCCGTTAGGGTCAGTTCCGACAACGATGTTTGAGAACGCCTCAAAGAGTCGCTGAATACCAGCTTCAGAATTCGTCTTAAGCAAGCTAGCTGTCGATTCATTCAGTTCGTTTTGGACGATGGTTTCAACCGCTTGAAAATACTGCAGCAACGGCGAGCCCTCAAGTCGGTCGCCCATGGTCGAAAACGGTGGGTCCTCCAAAATCGCCGTTTTTATCCGCTCGGGAATCTGCGCAGCAGTCGCAAGTGCAACCATCGCGCCGAGGGAGTGGCCGTAAAGGATGACTGGATTCGCCAAACTCTTAATCAAACGTACTGCGTCCTCAACATAGTGGGATACGAGGTAGGCGTGAGGTGTTGGATCGGAGTTGCCGTGCCCGCGAAAGTCGATCGAAACGAGGTTCGCAGTGCCTCGCAAGCCGGTAAGTAACGGATAAAACGATCGCCAGTCGCGTAGCACACCGTGCAAGAATACGATGGTTGGCATCGAATGACCATTCGCGTCATTGGTTTGAGCGAAATGCAACCTCGCGCCGGCACCATCAAGATACATTTCCTGCATGAAATCCAGTGCATGCCAGGGTAGGCTTGAGAAATCGTCATGAACCAACTCGGTCATACCATTTTCTCTTGAGCGACAATCGTTGTAAACGGCTTTGCTAGTTGCCCCGCTTTGACCACGCCGCCTTGCATTACGGCGATGAAACGCGTGCGCTGTTCCAGTAGCGAAATGTCTGCGAGCACGTCACCATCGACCACCAGGACATCGGCCAGCTTGCCAGTTTCCAGAGTTCCGAACTCGTTGCCGCGTCCCATGATTTCCGCACCCGTTTTCGTTGCGCACATGATCGTTTCCAGCGGTGTAAAGCCAACTTCTCGCACGAAAAACGTTAGCTCGCGTGCATAATCACCGTGTGGATTCCAGCCAAAACCATAATCACCACCCATTCCAACTCGACCACCCGCGCGCAGAATTCTCAGTGCGCTGGCTGCACCGCCGTCGAGTGTTTCTTGATGACCATCGATGACTACTTGAGGCAAGCCGAATTCAGGGCCCAACTCGACACTCGCCTTTTCAAAGTAAAGCGCCGGCACAATCGGCACGTCGCGCGCCAACAGCATTTCAAGCCCTTCATCATCAATGAACGTGGCGTGTTCGAGCGCATCATAGCCCGCCCGTAAGGCGTTCTTAATCCCTTCGGTCGCGCGACAATGACCGGTAACTTTCAGTTTGTGGTTATGTGCAGTAGCGACAACGGCATGCATTTCTTCGAATGTCATACACAGCGTATGGTGATCATTGACGTCCGGCGCGGCCGCATCACCCGTGGGGTAGGTCTTCACCCACTCCACACCATCTTTGACCAGCGCCCGCACGGCTCGGCGCGCATCGTCGGGACCGTTGATAATGAACACCAAGCCTTCCATGCCGATCTTGCGAAACTCAGGATTCCAATCCATCAGTCCGCCTGCCGAGCAAATTTCACGCCCTGAAGCAGACAACCGCGGTCCCGCAATCAGGTCGTTTTCTAGTGCTCTTTTTAACCAAACATCAATATTGAACAAACAACCGCCCGAGCGCGCCGCGGTGTAGCCGCATTCAAGTGCTAGTCGACAGTTGACGGTCGACAACATCGAAACGTACTCGACCGGGTATTTGATATCGAGATCTTCAAGTGCAGCGATGTTGAAGTAAGTCGCATGGAAGTGGGCTTCGACTAAGCCCGGCAAGATGGTGCCGCCGCGTGCGTCAATCGTTTCGTCGATCTTTTCGAGCCGCGGAGCCCAAGTAGCTGGTCCAGCATAGGTGATCAGTCCATCGCGAATCTGTACCACGCCATCAGGCACGGCGGCTTTACCGGTGCCGTCAATCACCTGACCATGCGAAATGACCACCGTACCCTTTCCGATTTTCATGTTCTGCCTCACCAGTTTCGGCTAATAGACATGCGACTATACAACCCGCATGTTGTACCATATGTACGTTCCTGTGTGGTGAGCGTTACGTGCGTTGAATAATCTCGATCGCAGCGGCAGCTATTCGCAATTTTCATCAACAACTGGGTGAAGAATGAAATCCATTTCGGGTTGAACCAACGCTGGAGTAAAGGCCTGGCCAAGGCCTCCAACTTCATTGCCTTCGTCTGCCGTTGGGTTTTGCAACCTACGAATTCGCTCCGCGAAATTCGCCTCCAGGAAAGTGAGCACGATATACTCGCGAGCTAAAGGATCATGGAAAAAGTTGTAGTGAGTTGTATTCCGCACGCGGCTGGTAACGCCAAGATCTTCGCTGAGCGCTAATGCTAGCTGTCGTTCGTACGCCCAGCGAATCGGAGGGTAATTT
>JAYVHC010000937.1:0-2320 GCA_043771575.1 Planctomycetia bacterium | reverse complement strand
AACCATCTTGATGGTTGAAGATTCCCGGCTCTTGCAGATACAGAATACTTGGTGTCCAAGGCCTACGGAGTGCTGTCAAGTTTTAAAGATAAACCCATTGCGTTGCGAACTACCTGCACAGCTGGAAGTTGCCGAATTTCTGCGAGTAGAGCATCATCTGACGGGTATCGTTTATCAGCCCAGAACGGACCTAGATGCACATGCAAGGTTGTTTACACTCCAGAGTGAGCAGAGAATGATTTCAGCAACCCCAGCGATTGCTTGAGCAACCGCTGTAGCCTTTGCGCGCCGAGCTGCTTATAAAAAGCCTTGAGAATCGCGGCCATCTTGCCTTGACTGAGATGTTGCGCGATCTGCGGAACCAATTCATCCGCGACGCTCGAATCCACCGCGTGGATATTGCCAGTGTACACGCAGGAGTAGCCGCTGATTCTGTCTCCGAACAGCCCGCGGATATAGGCCACAGCACCGGCGATCGATTGCTCTTTCAATGTGCTAGGATTTCGCCAATCGTACGGAGGAGACCATTCGCGTACTGGCCGCAGTAAGTCGATATGGGTCAGCACCGCGATGATCACTGGGGGCTTGAGGTGAGACCGGTCGCGATAGTGCTGGTCCAACTGTTTGACCATCGCGAAGTCGGCTTGGCGAGCCGAGACGTTGGCGGCCATAACCAACAACAGGAGGTCTGCCGCTTCGGCTGCTGTGGCAATTTCTCGCAATTGCTTCTTCGTGACATCGGCTTCATCGTAGCCCGGCGTATCTAAGAGTGTGACGACATTCGACGACCCGGCGATCGGGTATTCGTATCGCTTGACTTGACGCGTGAGCGGTAGAATTCCCGTGGGGGCTACATTATCCCCGATCAAGGCATTGATTACGCTCGATTTGCCCGCTTTGACTTGACCCATGACAGCGATCGTAGTGGGCACATCATTCAGTGCGGAAAGCTGTTCCAGCTGACCATCAGCGGCATGGACGGCAAGCGCCATCGCTCCGAATCGTTCACGATACTGCTTCGCCCCTCCTCTTAAACGGCCACTGTACATTTCGATCAAGTAATAGCCGATTAGCCCCAGGTAACGTTGGTATAATCGCCGAATCAATTCGTTCTGAATTTCGATCGTGACCCGGCCGGATTTTCGCCACAACGGATAAGTCAGCAGTTTGCTCGGATGAAACAATGCCGATGCAAAATACACAATCTTCTGAAGTCCATCAAAGGCTATGGCAAGGTCCGGCAATTGGCTCAATTGTCCAATGGTCGCCAGATCACTTCCAGGAACGTTTTGCAACATCCATTCTTCTAGATCCTCTACCGCCAGGTGGATGACGGCAAAGACTTCAATCATCGTCAGGGGCTCAAACGCATGCTCCCGCTGCCCACTGTGATAGTGTTCCGCTAACTTCTCCGCCAGCGCTACAGCGTCTTGTTGATAGCGCGTCGGATCTGCGATCGAATGGCGATCAACATCCACGGCTTCGGCACGGTAATTTTCTACGATGGCAATCGCTGCAGCATCTCGCGGCGTCCAAAACTCAGGTGCTTGAAGGAGGGGCCCGCCAGTCGCATGATGCAGCTTGGCAGGTTTCCACAGCTTTCCAATTAACCATGCCGCAAGCCACACAAATGGAAGTGACAGAGCGACCATCCACAGCCAACCATTTTGGTAAATCGCGACCATACCAATGATGACGTAAACCAACACAGGTATGGCCCACAACAGCACTAGCACCAACATTCTGAGGCTGATCCATGATCGTAACTTCATCAAGCTCTCCACAACGCATGGCCGCGCTGAAGCTGTTTCGCGAACACTTCCTTCAGGTCATCCGCATTGGGTACGTGACCATTCTGTAAGTTCGCAAAATACCAATCCCAAGACATCCCTAGAGCATAGGTGAACGCAAATGCCCCAGCCGCTCCCACTGCCATTCCAACAAACGGAATGAACTTGGTTGCTTCCCGCACCGCCAATCGAATCGCAATTCTTGTTCCCGCAGCGCTGCTTAGCAACGCCCACCGTGCGGGAGTAATCTCCTGATCGTAAATGGCTGCAATTCGAGTTGCCATGTGAGCTTGGATACCAAGCACTGCTGGAATATCGACCCACGGAACCGGGACCACTCCGGCCGTCGCCGCCAAGGCACTCGACGTCAACACTTGCCATCGCGACTTGCGTTGCAGCATTGAGAGTTCACGTCCGCCCGTCTGGTTCAGTGCCAACAAGGCTTGACGATACGCATGCGGCAGCTTTTCAAGTATAGCTTGCTTTAACCGATCGCCACCAAACTCGGGATTCGCGTAGCCATCCTCCAG
>JAYVHC010000936.1:0-3921 GCA_043771575.1 Planctomycetia bacterium | reverse complement strand
AAGGGATACATGTCCAAGCCGCTGGTGAAAAGCAACTGACCGGCTGCGTCTTGTGGGATGCCAACGGTGAGGGCCGTGGCCGCTTGATAGCCGTGCGTCGATGCAACCAACATCGTCGATCCGTTAGCAAGTGCTTGCAGTCGACCCGTTGCGGAAACACTGGCAACGCTGGAGGTTGTACTGGTAAAATTCACATAGGATGGATCGAGCACGACCTCTTTTTGATCGGCAAAATCACCGATCATCACCGCTTGCTGGGAACTCTGCGGCGTCAAGCGAATCAATCGCTTCTGGAAATCGAATTTGACAAGCGGTGCAGCACTGACGGGGACAGTAATAGTCTGACTAGCTGCCGTGTTGTAGCCATCGTTGGCTAGGAACACAAAACTGGCGGTACCACTAAAGCCATTATCGGGGGTGAAAGTGACGGTGTGACCGTCTGGATTCAATGTCGCCAAGCCATGCAAGGCACTGACCAACTGGAAATAGACAGCATCTCCTTCGTTGTCTACCGCTTGCGGAGAAAGATCAACCCGCATTCGCAAATCGGTATGCGTCAGTTGACTAGCAGGTGTTAGCACCGGAGCTCGATTGGCTTTGAAACCCGTGTTGCTTGCGACCAATTGCAGATCGCTTGCATCGACCGCTCCGTCACCATTGGCATCGGCGGCATTCGAGTAAACATGCGAGGCAACGATCGTTGCATCTAACCCATCGACGGCGCCATCAACATTTGCATCCCCAGCAACGAACATGCGAACGACATAGCCGCCAGAGGTTGTCGTCGTGTTGCCCTTGATTTCTAGTAACTGCAGCCCATCTCTAACGACTGCAAACAGTGCAAACGATCGACCTGCGGATGTGCGTTGAACCAGCGGGGTTAATCCACCCATCGATGGAATGGCAGGTGAAAAGCTACTTCCGGCGGTTGCTTTGACTCGACACCCATCATGACGATGTCACTGGGCACGGATTGCAACTCGGATGGCCGCAATGTAAATGCATATCGATTGGTTGTTCCCGCCGCGATCGTATCGGACTTGGTTTGCAGCAGGTATTGCGTTGCACTGCCCAAGTCGCTACGGATCGGTTGGACATCAGGTGTCAGACCGTAGTGAATGTAAGCGCCGGTTTGCGAACTTGGATCAGTGGCCAAAGTCAACTGATGTGGCAAGCTGCCGGTGTAGCCGTAGCGCGAGCTCAGGCCGGAGACGGTGTGCTGTACGGATGAAAGATTGCCGATGGCATCGTAAGCGTACAGTACGCGGCTGCCGTCTGGTCCTTCGATGGTCGTCAGTCGATGCTCTTGGTCATGGACAAAGCGGATCGATTCGCCGGTTGAACTGACAACCCCTGAGTCGCTCCAATGCAAGTGATTGCCATTGGGAAGGATGGTTTCTTGAAGTCCGCGAGCGCTGTTGATCTGGTAGATCGTCCCATCGGCAGCGGTCAAAGTGTAGTCGCGGTCGCCAAACAGACCGCTAGCGGGATGATAAGCGCGGGCTGTCTTCAAGTCATAAAAACCATCGCGGCCACGCGTCAGTTTTGTATCGCCCGACATCAGTTGATAGCTGACCCCCGGATCGGCTTGATAGGCCGGTGTGTACCAAGTCACTCCCAGTTGCTGATGCTTTACAGGCGCGAAAGTGAATCCCACTCGTTCGCCGGTTGGCAGATTGAGATAGACGCGAGTTCCGACTCGGAAAGGATTGTACGAACCGCTGCCTTCATGGCCCGTCGGAACAACGTTTGTTTGAATATCACTGTCGCGATTCAGCAATCGCCAACCATAGCCAAAGGTGCCGCTGTCATCTTGCGATAGTGAATCGTAGACTCGTACCAAAGGCAGAGTGACGCCGCCGATTTATACCGTAAGGTCTGTGTCACTGCGAGTGTAGCGACTGGGCTTGACGGTCGTATTGATTTGCAGGACGACTTCAGTTGTCACCAGCCGGCTGGAGATATCTTGGGCCGACAATCGCAATCGATACGCACCATTGACCAGCGCACCAGGATCCAGATGCACGAGAGTCCCGGAAACTGGATCGATGCCTTCGGCTAGCGTTTTAAATAGATCGCTGCCCAAGGGCGAGATCTGCAGGTTCCAAAAATCGAGATTGGTATCGCTGATTTGGCCATTAACATTCACGGCCGAGGTCAATTGCAATCCCTGCAGGGTTGCATCCAGCGATACCACGGGAGTGAGCGTATCCGCTGGATCGCGGACCTTGAGTACCGAGGACGTCTGTGCAACTTGTCCATCGGCATCGGTAACACTGGCGTCTAGCGAAACATGGCCCGGGGCAACTGTCGTGTAAGTTGCTCGTCCTTGAGCATCCAAGGCGACCGATTGGCCGTTAATCTTGAGAGTGCGACCTGTGATGGCTGAAAAACTGCTGCCCGTAACCTGTATTTGGACAACTTGGCCAGGGATCTGCGGGAAACTTGGCGTCTGCTCAATGTGAACCGATGGTGCCGGACGACTCACTAGAGCTCGCAGTTCCGAAGTCTGTTCAGTAGTTATTAAGCCATCGGAAACGGAGAATCGAACAATGTAACTGCCGCCTTGGCCGACCGACGGTGTCCATGAAAACGCGCCGGTCGTATGATTCAATGTCGCACCGGCCGGCAATCCAACGGCGTCGTAGGTCAATACCGAATTGGCATCGGGGTCAGCTCCATTGAGATTAAATTGCAACGGTTCGCCGAGCAAAACCGATCGCGAGCCGGCTTGCAGTGTGGGTGGTCGATTGACGTCGACAATCTCAAGCGCTACGTCTTGTGTGGCCATGGCAACGCCATCGCTGACTGCAAAATGCAAAACGTACAGTCCCTGTTGATCAAACTTCGGCGTCCATTTGAATTCACCTGTGGCGGCATTCAATTGTGCGCCGGTCGGTAACGCTGATAGCGACGAGAAAGTTAGCCCATCGCCATCAAAATCATTGGCGGTAAGTGTGAATTTTACCGGCGCATTCTCACGCCCCGACTGGTTGGCTGTGGGAATGAAGATCGGTGTTTGATTGGTCTTCGATACGTTGATCGTAAAAGCACGACTGGCCGAAGCGCTGCCATCACTGGCCGTGACTGTCACATTCGAGTAAACGCCGCGCTGGAAAATGTTGGGCGTCCAGTTAAGCACGCCGTGGACGGGATCAAAATTCGCGCCGACGGGCAAATTCGTTACCGCATAGGTCAAAACATCGGAGTCTGGGTCGCTGGCACTTAAATTTACGACTAGCGGTTGACCTTCGGCGACGGTTGGACTGCTGATGGCTGCCAAAGTTGGCGCACGATTGCTGGCACGGACGACGAATTGAATCGTTTGTTCTTCGAAGAGGCTGATGCTTGAATTGCCGTTGCCGTTGTCGGTAACACGGAAGGAGACAGTGTGCGTTCCGATATCGACGACGGCTGGCGTCCAGCGGAATATTGCCTGACCATAAGTCGAACTAGGTGTGAGGGTGGCGCCTGCAGGTAATCCCACTAGGCTGTAGTTTAGCGGTGCTTGGTCGAGATCCGACGCCTGCAAAGTGAATTCGATGGGTGTGTCGATGACCACTACTTTATCACCGATCCAACCAAGTTTCGGTGGTTCGTTGGCCGACAGAACTTCCAAGATGAAAGTGAATTGATCGGTCAGTACTGCCAAAGAATTGCCATCGCCGCTATCAGCGACGCGAACCGTTATCGCATAATCGCCGCGATCGCCGACATCGGGCGCGAAATGAAAACTGGCCGTTCCGTTGCCGTTGCTCGTAAATGTTGCAAATCGCGGTAGACCGGTCGCCACGATCACTAAGGGATTGCCGTCGGCGTCCGTGGCTTGAACCGGCACGTCCAGCGTCGTGTTGCGTTCGACGGTCTTGTTCGTTAGCGCCGTCAATTTCGGACTGCGATTGACGTTGTCAACAAGAAGAG
>JAYVHC010000935.1:0-2538 GCA_043771575.1 Planctomycetia bacterium | reverse complement strand
CGCATCACCTCCCAGTGATGTGGGCATGGCATTTTCTGACACTCGAATCAAACAGTCGCTGAGCCTGTGTCGATTGCTTGAGTCCGCCCGTGTCGAATTGCGTCTCAAGCAAATTTATGTGGAACGCGACGAACGCATGACCGGCCCCAGCCCTTGGATCATGCGCATTAAAACCTCGGATAACCGCTTCATCGATTGGGGCCACGCGCCAGGGAATGAAGTGGCCGGCGAACCCTCGGCACAAGAGAAACTCGCGAATCTGCTGAAATGGCACGCTGATGCCAGTTCCATGCTCCACATCGATCTCGCCAAACCACTGATTTTGGAGACCAAGCTCACTAGCGGTAGTCGCTAGAGATGTGGCCCCCTTTTCAATCGCAGCTGCCCAATACAAGCTCGGCAGGAGCCTCGCTCTCCCGACAGGTGTTTTCGTTGGTCAAAGTGCGAACAAAGATGTTTACAGACGTGGCTTCGCCCTCCCGACCGTAGAAATAATCTGGACAGTGACTAATTTCGCAGTGCATTCGCTTGCCGAAAACAGTCATGCATGCGATCGCTAAGCACCTTTAGCACTTCTTCATCACTCAAACTCGCTACCATATCCGCTTCGATTATCTGTCCGATGGCCAAGTGAATTGGAAAACGTCGGGGGATCCTGGAACTCCGCGGCAGCGCCTCGTAAGCACCTGTGATCGCCATCGGCACCAACGGAACTTTACTGCGCCGCGCGACTGCCAAAAAGCCAGGCTTTAGCGGTGCGATCTTACCATCACTCGATCGCGTGCCTTCAGGGAAGACTAGCACTTTCTTGCCACCCTTGAGCCGTTTCAGCGTTTCCTTCAACCCCGCGATCCCGCTGCGATCACGATCTAATTCAATCGCATCCAACAGATAAATCACCGCTCCCAGCAAGCGGTTATTAAACAACGAGCGCCGCGCCAAATAATTCATACGGCCATTGAAGGATAGCCCAATCAAGACCGGGTCGAAGTGGCTTTGATGCGTGCTCAAAACCAACGCCCCCCCCTCAAATTCCATATTCGATCGGCCAATGCAACGGACATCGAACAGCATGACTGCAGCGATCCGCGCCGAATTCCTGACAAAGCGATAGAAGAGACTTTGTAGCCAGGATTGTGCAACGCCGCCGACCTTTCCCCCGAATCCTGTCATTCTAATGGCTTTACTCGATTGGCTTCGCGGGACCTTCCATGGAGTCCAGTAAGCGTTGCTGGGCCAAGCCGCTCGGCTACAATCTGCCGCAGTTGCTCTACGACTTCGTCAAAAGTCAAGCCATCGGTACTTACTTCAATTGCATCGTCCGCCTTGCGCAGCGCACCAACAGGTCGCGATGCATCGCCCGCGTCGCGTCGCTCTTGCAACTCAAGAATTTCTTCGTAGCTGACGTCGATCTGCTTATCAGCTAATTCCTTCATACGGCGCTTCGCACGTTCTTCAGGACTAGCCACTAAATAAATCTTACATTGCGATTCAGGAAATACCACGGTTCCTTGGTCGCGACCTTCCGTTACCAGGCAACGACCCGCTGCGCACTTGCGTTGAATCGAGGTCAACAAGGCACGCACCGCTTGATTGTCGGCGATCGCAGAAATGTTCTTCGCAATCTCGGGCTCGCGAATCTGCTCGGAAACATTTTCGCCATTCATCAACACGCACGAACCGTCAAGCTGAATCACCAACCGCTCCGCGACTTGTAGAACCGCCGCCTCGTCGCTGAGCCTTACGTTATCTCGCAAGCAGGCCAGGGTAACACAACGATATAGTGCACCGGTGTCTAAGAAGTCAAATCCCAACGACTTCGCGAGCTTGCCTGCCACGGTGCTTTTGCCAGCACCTGCGGGGCCATCGATCGTAATAACAACGCACTGCACCTGATCACACCGAGTATTCTTCACGTTTCAATCGCTACTTTTTTTCCGAGGCATAGGCAACCGCTATGCCAACCAACAAGCCACCTAAATGACAAAGGTTTGCCAAATTCCAACCCCGTCCAGCCTCCGACATACTTGCCGCAAAACCTAGCACAATCAGGCCAATAAAGATCGCGACCATCGGCATGGGGATCATAATTCCCATTTCAGGATGAAGTGACGACCGAATCCAAATATAGCCAAACAATCCGTAAACCACGCCAGAAATTCCCACGAAATTCGGCCAGCCTCCCAGCCACTGCGGCGACAAGCCCTGTAACAGATTCGGAAAGACAGCCAGCATCAAGACAAAAACCGCGAATTTGGGTGTCCCCTGAATCCGCTCGGTCAAGCGTCCGAGCGACACCAATAAGAACAACTTGAAAGCCAAGTGGAGCATGTCGCGATGCATAAAAATGGGGGTCACCACACGCCAGATCTCGCCGCGTTTTAAACTGGCTGCGGGATCGTTGCTTTCTTTCCACTTCCCTGGCTCAACAAAACTAAGTTCGTTGACTACCGCCTCGCCCCATTTGTTGTTCGGGCTGGGTCTCGTAAGTTCGCTCAGCAATGAGACGACCACCGCCAAAATAGTCAGCGTCAATGT
>JAYVHC010000934.1:0-5532 GCA_043771575.1 Planctomycetia bacterium | reverse complement strand
GCCACCACCGGATTACGAGCTCGAAGCGAGGGTCGATCCCTAAGGGATCGCAGAGTAGGGCGTTGCTGCGGCGCGAGTCGCTTCTGTGATCCCTCCGGGATCAATTTGTCTCGGGCCGACTGACCGGTGGTGGCGCTGCGCTTACCACCGGCTGTTGTCTTCATTCCCTCCGGGAATTTAAAAAGGGCGCAACTTCAGGCTCTTGTATTTTCTAGCGGCTCAAACATCCTGACTGACGCTTCGGGTTACGAAAATCCAACTGCGTATTCTCGAAACCCACGCGTTCGGGTTACTTTTTCAGTAGCCTGCCGGCGCGATTCGCGGCGGGTGGTGAATGGAGTAGAATGGTAAGTGAACGCAATCCCGTTTCACCGGTTGGTGCCTCTCCCTATTCCCGCCAGACGAATGATGAACACTGCTATGTTCAAATTGCCTTGGATACTCGCGACGCTTCTATTTGTGGTCTTGTTCGCAGCTGAATTGCGCGCAGATAAAAATACAGCCAAGCAAGTTCGCTCACTATTTTCGAACCGTTGTTTTGCTTGCCATGGGCCAGACCAGGATAAACGCCAGGGTGGTTATCGGCTGGATGACTCGAAGTCGGCATTTGAACCGGCGGAATCCGGAGAACGGCCAATCGTGGCGGGTGACCCAGCCAAAAGTGAGCTGTTGCGTCGTTTGACTGCTGAAGACGAAAGTGAACGAATGCCGCCGCCGGAATTCGGTGCCAAGTTTAGTAAGGAAGAAGTTCAGCTGATCGAACAGTGGATTCGGGATGGGGCCAAGTGGGAACAGCATTGGTCGTTCGTCCCACCCACGAGACCCCCATTGCCGGAGGTAAAAATTCCGAACACCAACCCGGGACTCGACAGTGCTTGGGGTTTTCATCCAGTGGATCGATTGGTTTTGGTGAAACATCTTGCACTGGGTATGACGCCGTCACAACCTGCCACCAAAGCTGAGTTGTTGCGGCGATTGAGTTTAGATTTGACGGGGTTGCCGCCAACGGTCGATGAAGTTCGCCAATTTGAACAGGATAACGCCATCGATGCTTTTGAACGACAAGTGGATCGCCTGTTGGCATCGCCGACATACGGTGAACATTGGGCTCGAAAGTGGTTGGATTTGGCACGTTACGCAGATTCGGCTGGCTACGCGGATGATCCGCCGCGAACCATTTGGGCCTATCGCGATTGGGTGATCAATGCGCTCAACGATAATCAACCGCTCGATCAATTCACGGTCGAACAACTGGCTGGTGACTTGTTGCCCAATCCCACGGAATCGCAATTGGTAGCGACCGCCTTTCATCGCAACACGTTGACGAACAGCGAAGGGGGCACGAACGACGAAGAGTTTCGCAACGTGGCCATCGTCGACCGAGTAAATACGACGATGGCCGTGTGGATGGGCATTACGATAAATTGCGCGCAGTGCCACACGCACAAATTCGATCCGTTCACACAAGAAGAGTATTTTAAGTTGTTCGCGATTTTCAATCAGTCGCAAGATGCGGATCGCAGGGACGAGACTCCCACAATCGAACTTTACACCGCCGAGCAGAAGCGAAATCGCCATCAATGGCAGCAGCGGATCAGTGAATTGCAATCGCAAATCGACCAGCCGACGGCTGAGTCAGCGGCTGAGTTCGCGACTTGGGATGCACAGTTGCGAGCGCCGAATTGGCAAACGCTTGTTCCCGTGACGGGTGAGTCGACTAGCAAGGCCGACTTTGTGCTGGAGCCAAGCGGGAGAGTCCTGGTCAAACCCATGGGAAACGACGTCGCTAACGACAACTATACGCTGCAATTCGCGTTGCCAGCGGATGTGGTCGGCAAACGCATCGAATCGATTGCGATTCGAACGGTGCCACGACCGGAGTTGCCTAGCGGCGGGGCGGGGTTAAGCGAAGGAGGCAATTTTGTAGTTACGAATTTGTCGGCGACGTTACTGCCCGACAGTAGCGATGCAAAGCCGCTGGCTAAGACGAGATTTGTCAGGGTCGAATTGTCGGGAAATGAGCGCATCTTGTCACTGGCTGAGGTGCAAGTGATTGCCGCTGGCAAGAATGTAGCACTGGCTGGGGTGGCTACGCAAAGCTCCACGGATTTCGGTGGCGAAGCCAAACGCGCGATCGACGATAAAACGACCGGTGATTATGCCAAGAACTCGACGACCCATACGGCTATTAGCGCGAACCCTTGGTGGGAAGTGGACTTGGGTAGTGAGTTTGCAGTGGAACAAGTTGTCCTTTGGAATCGCACGGATGGTGGCATACAGAATCGAATGGACGGAGCCGAGGTAAAATTGCTGGACGCGGCACGCCATGAAGTATCGCGCGAGATCATTGCGGAAGCCCCGAAAACGAGCCAGTTGTTGCAGTTTCAGGAAAGCCAATCGATTCTACTGAGTGAAGCGTATGCGGATTATTCGCAGGCGGAATTCGATGCGTCGGCGATCGTGGATGGAAATAAGACGTCTGGCTGGGCAGTGGGTGGACAGATCGCGGCACAGCATTTGGTGGCAGCCCTACCTAAGCAACCTGTAGCCATTGAGCGGCCGGGAAAGTTGCGGCTGGAGATCGCTCATGGTTCATCGCATCCGCATCACTTGCTGGGCAGTTTCGAAGTGTTGGTCAGCACCGACGGTACGGCGCGTGATTGGTCGATGTTGACACCCGAGTTGCAGCAGATTCAGGCAATGACGGCCGCTAAGCGTTCGGAAGATGAACAAGCAAAGTTGGCAAACTATTTTGTAAAGCATCTTGCCAAATCAAAAGAAGGTCAACGTACGGAGCTCGCTGAATTGCAGAAGCGAATCGCTGAGTTAAAACCGGAAACCAGTGTCCCCATTTTGCGTGATGTTGAAGCCAAAGCGAATCGCGAAACATACGTGCAGCTTCGCGGCAATTACAAATCGCTTGGTAACAAAGTAAGTTCGGGTGTACCCAAGGTCTTTTACACTTTCGAGCCCGAGTCGAATGACGCCGCGACCGGCGAACCACGGAACCGCTTGCAGTTGGCTAAGTGGCTCGTCGATCGCCGCAATCCGCTGACGGCACGCGTGTGGGTCAATCGGTTGTGGGAGTCGCTGTTTGGATTAGGGATTGTGAGGACCAGCGAAGAGTTTGGTTCGCAGGGAGATGCACCGACACATCCGGAATTGCTTGATTGGCTGGCAAGCGAATTTATGGATTCGGGCTGGGATAGCAAGTTGATGTTGCGGACACTGGTGATCAGTCAGACGTATCGGCAGACGTCGCAGGTGACCGAGGAGGGGTTACTTGCCGATAGGGAGAATATTTGGCTGAGCCGTGGTCCGCGAGTGCGTTTGAGCGCGGAGATGGTTCGCGACCAGGCGCTGGCGATTAGCGGTTTGTTGTCGAGCAAGATGTATGGAGCGCCGGTGCGACCGCCGCAGCCGAACATGGGTTTGACGGCTGCGTTTGGCGGTAACACAGACTGGATGACCAGCGAAGGTGAAGATCGCTACCGTCGCGGAGTTTATACGACTTGGCGGCGTTCGAATCCCTACCCATCGATGGCGACTTTTGATGCTCCCAGCCGCGAGGTGTGTACGCTGCGCCGCGATAGTACGAACACTCCGTTGCAAGCGCTGGTTACGCTGAACGACCCTGGTTTCGTCGAAGCAGCACAGGCACTGGCGCGGCGGGTTGCTTTGCAATTGCCGAATGCGCGCTCGGATGCGGAGCGTTTGCAAACGGCGTTTGAATTGTGTACGTCGCGCGACGCAACTTTGGATGAACTGCGGCCATTGGGGAAATTGCTGGATCGCGCCCGCTACGAGTTGAAGGCGAATCCAGAGGCCGCTAAGCAACTGGCGACCGAGCCACTTGGGAAATTACCTGATTCGACCGATACGGTTGAATTGGCTGCTTGGACAGCCGTGTGCAATGTTTTATTAAACTTAGACGAAGTTTTGATGAAGAGGTAGGCCAACCATGGACCCAGTTCTAGAACACTTGCAACAACGCACTCGACGTTACTTTCTGCGAAAAGGATCGTTAGGCTTAGGTGCGATTGCAGTCAGCAGCTTGCTGTCGGATTCGAGATCGACCGCGAGTGAAAAGTTGCATGGGAAGACGCATTTCGCACCGAAAGCGAAGCGCGTGATCTACTTGCATATGACCGGTTCGCCGCCGAATTTGGATCTGTTTGATTACAAACCTGAGCTGATTAAGCGGAACGGTGAAAACTGCCCTGATTCCTTTTTGAAAGGACGCGAGTTTGCGTTCACGACGGGTGTGCCGACGTTGCTCGGTACTCCGCAGCCGTTCAAGCAAGTTGGCAAGAATGGTATGTGGATGTCGGCGGCGATTCCAAATCTGCAGCGCGTGGCAGATGAGATGTGCGTAGTGCATTCGATGTACACCGAGCAATTCAATCACGCGCCGGCCGAGTTGTTGATCTACACCGGATCGCCCAGGGCAGGGCGGCCGTCGATGGGTTCGTGGGTCACGTACGGCTTGGGGTCGGAGAACGAAGATTTGCCTTCGTTTGTGGTGTTGATTTCCAGTGGGGTGCAACCGAATGGTGGCCGCAGTTCATTTGGCAGCGGCTTTTTGCCGAGCATTTATCAAGGTGTGCAATGCCGTTCGAAAGGGGAGCCGGTGTTGTTTGCCTCTAATCCGCCGGGGATGGATAGCAAGCTGCGGCGTATGACGCTCGATGCGCTCGGTGAACTGAATTCATTGCAGGCTCAGTCGATGGGGCATCCGGAAACGCAGACTCGTATCTCGCAATATGAACTGGCGTTTCGCATGCAGACAAGCGTTCCCGAAGTGATGGACATCTCGCGCGAGTCGCAACAGACGCTGGAGGCCTATGGTGCCAAGCCGGGTGAAAGCAGTTTGGCAAATAACTGCTTGCTTGCGCGTCGTTTGGTAGAGTCCGGAGTTCGTTTTGTGCAGTTGTTTGACTGGGGATGGGATTTCCACGGTACGGGTGCGGGCGAAGGGATCGGCGAAGGACTGACGAACAAGTGCGCGACGATGGACAAACCGGTCGCTGCCTTGATCGAAGATTTGCGGCAGCGCGGAATGCTCGACGATACGCTGATCGTGTGGGGCGGCGAGTTCGGTCGTACTCCGTTCCGCGAAGGCCGCACTGCGAAGGGTGACATCCTCGGACGCGATCACTATCCCGATTGTTTTTCGATGTGGATGGCGGGTGGCGGCGTAAAAGGGGGCTTTGATTACGGCGTGACGGATGAACTTGGATTCGGCGTCACGGAGCAGGCGGTGCATGTGCATGACTTGCAAGCTACTATCCTGCATTTGCTCGGCATGGACCACACGCGTTTGACCTATCGTTTCCAGGGACGCGATTATCGACTGACCGATGTCCACGGGAACGTGGTGAAGGAGTTATTGGCCTAATTTGAAGGACGCTGCCGGGAGGGCGACGCTCCTGGGGAGCTTTATTGGGCGGCCATTTTGCGTCCACAAGCACTTGGGGCCGATCTTGCGGCCGAAAAAGCTCGGCAGGAGCCTCGCTCTCCCGACCGGTGTTT
>JAYVHC010000933.1:0-4110 GCA_043771575.1 Planctomycetia bacterium | reverse complement strand
AACGGCGGCTATCCGATCAGCGGTGCCATGGTTTCTTGCGGTTGCAGCCATTGCTATGCCGTTGGGGTTGCGAGGTGCAACGGCGCTCAGACGAGTCGGAATTCTGACTCCCGTGATGGCCGTTCTGACTGTGCCACTCATCCTCATTGGAGTTGCGGGGTTTTTGACTGGCATCACCTACAATGTTCGCTTTGTCGCTTGGTTTGCGTTTCCAATATCGGTGCTGTTTGGATTCGCGTTTTTGAATGAAAATGGGCGACGGCTACCCAAGTGGTTGATTGCTTGTGGCGTTTTTCTGTTTGCCATTTTTGCCATTGCCAATGGCAATCGCATCTTCGATCCTCGCTATCAATTCGAAGATGTTCGCGGAGTTGCCGAGTATCTGATTGAAAATCGAACTAGCGGCGAGCCCGTGTATGTAGTTTCCGACTACATGCTCCAGCCGCTGGCCCACTACTGCGCCAACTATCAGGATCAGTTATTCGAATTGCCCCAGCCGGGCACGCGCACCAAAGTGGTCGATGACTCGCAATCATTCGCGGAGGCAATGCGCGTTGTCGATGCGAATTCACAACGCAAGCGTTCATGGTTGGTGTACTCACGACCATTTCACGGCGATCCCCAAGGCATGCTCCTAGAGGAATTCACCAAGCGGGGGGCAAGCCTCAGTTGCCAGTTTGCAGGCATCGACTTGTATGTTGTCCCTGCTCAGCGTTAAGCGAGCCGCGGGGCCCGGTGGCAGGCGTGCGACCCAAGACCATCCGCCATGGATTTTTAAGTTTATCGCTTCACTAGGCTGGAAAACGTACCCAAAGCCTGCGCTGCAACCCTAGGCATAGACGGCGGCGAATGAAATAATGTTTGTCCTAACGCTACGCGGAATTCAACTTCAGTTTGACCGAGTGATATGAAACCGATTAAAAAAATTCTGGCTGCAAATCGCAGCGAAATTGCGACTCGTGTTTTCCGTAGTGCCCACGAACTGGGTATTCGAACTGTTGCCATCTACTCGCACGAAGACCGATTTGCGCTCCATCGCTTTAAGGCGGACGAAGCCTATCAGATTGGCAAGGCGGGCGAACCGATTCGGTCGTATCTGGACATTGAAGGTATCGTGCAGCTGTGCAAACGCTACCACATTGATGCGGTACATCCCGGTTACGGTTTTCTGTCGGAGAATCCTGTTTTCGCGCGGGCCCTTGAAGAGGCGGGCGTCTGTTTTGTCGGTCCCAGTGTGGCGGCGCTCGAGCAACTGGGTGACAAAGTAGCGGCGCGTGAAATTGCCATGAAGGCAGGTGTTCCCGTTCTGCCTGGAAGTCCCCACTCGGTGACTAGTCTCGAGGAAGCGAAGCAGCTAGCGACTGAGATGGGTTTTCCCGTCATGCTCAAAGCCGCCAAGGGTGGCGGCGGCCGAGGTATGCGCATGGTAGACAATGTCGAGCAGTTGGCTAGCGCTCTCGATTCTGCACAACGCGAAGCCAAGAATGCTTTCGGTAGCGACGAAGTATTCGTCGAAAAACTTGTTCGTCAAGCAAGACATATCGAAGTGCAGTTGCTAGGCGATGATCATGGCAATTTGATGCACCTTTACGAGCGTGATTGTTCGGTGCAACGTCGGCACCAAAAAGTAATAGAAGTCGCACCTGCACCCAACTTATCGCCCGCGATAGCCAAGCAACTGCATGAAGCTGCGCTAGCAATCGGCAATGCCGTGGGCTATCGCGCTGCGGGCACCGTTGAGTTTCTCTACGATACCGAAGCTGATAAGTTTTACTTTATCGAAGTTAACCCTCGCATTCAAGTTGAACATACGGTGACCGAAGAGATCACCGGTATCGACTTGGTACGCGCACAGATTTTGGTGGCGATGGGACACAAACTGGGGGATGAATCGGTCGGCTTGCCGGATCAAGCCGAAGTGCGTGCCAATGGATTTGCGATTCAATGTCGTGTCACAACAGAAGATCCGACGAACCAATTTCGGCCTGACTATGGACGCATCACCCATTATCGCAGCGCCGGGGGCCTCGGCATTCGGCTGGACGCGGGCAGCGCTTTTAGCGGCGCCGTCGTCAATCCATTTTACGATTCGATGCTAGTAAAAGTTTCCGCCCGCGGCCGGACTCTGCGTGAGTCCGCAGCTCGGATGGAGCGTTGCTTGCAAGAGTTTCGCATTCGAGGCGTGAAGACGAATATTCCGTTCTTGATTCAGATGATCGGTAACGAAATCTTCCTTGAGGGCAGAGCTACCACACGACTGATCGACACCTCACCGAACCTGTTTGAATTCAAACCTCGTAAAGACCGCGCTACGAGAATTCTGCGTTTCTTGGCAAATACGATCGTGAATGGCAATCCGCTGGTGAAAGGTCAAACGGTCGCTACCCGTCGCGATCCAGCTCAAGTGCCAATCACAGATGCAACCACACCGATGCCGACCGGCACTCGCGATTTGCTGAAGAAGCTCGGTCCGAAAAAGTTCGCTGACTGGGTGCTGGAGCAAAAAACGCTGTTACTGACCGACACCACCATGCGTGACGCGCATCAATCGTTGTTGGCAACGCGTCTGCGGACTCATGACATGTTGGAAGTTGCCGATGCGTATGCGCGACGTGCTTCGGAGTTCTTCTCGCTTGAGATGTGGGGTGGCGCAACATTCGATACTTCGATGCGATTTCTTAAAGAGAATCCTTGGACGCGCTTGACACAGTTGCGCGAACGCGTGCCGAACATCTTGTTTCAGATGTTGCTGCGAGCCAGCAATGCAGTCGGTTACACGAACTATCCAGATAACATTGTGCAGTTGTTCGTGCGTGAAGCCGCCGACGCAGGCATTGATGTCTTCCGCGTTTTCGACGCCCTCAACTGGGTCGAGAACATGCAAGTTGCCATGGAAGCGGTAATCGATAGCGGTGCGATTTGCGAAGCCGCTATCTGTTACACTGGCGATATCCTGAATCCCAAGCGTCAGAAGTACAACCTAAAATACTATATCGATCTCGCCAAGCACTTGGAAAAGCTCGGCGCACACATGTTGGCGATTAAGGATATGGCCGGCCTGTGCAAACCTGAGGCCGCGCGGCAACTGGTGCGAGCGCTGAAGCAAGAGATCGGTATTCCGATTCACTTCCACACCCACGATACTGCAGGCATACAAGCGGCTTCTATTCTCGCGGCGGCTGACGAGCGCCTTGATATCGCCGACGCCGCTATCGCCTCACTCTCCGGCGGAACGTCGCAAGTCAACTTAAATACGCTCGTCGAAGCTCTGCGATTTGGTCCGCGCGCCAGTTCATTATCGACCGACGTCTTGACCGAGTTGGCCACGTACTGGAAAGGCGTGCGTGAATTCTACTTGCCATTTGAAAGCGAAACCCTTGCTGCCGGTGGCGATTTGTATCAACACGAGATGCCGGGCGGGCAATATACAAACTTATATCAACAGGCGCGGGCGCTGGGTTTAGCCGATCGTTGGGCCGAAGTCTGCCGAGTCTACGCCGAAGTCAACGAATTATTCGGCGATATCGTCAAGGTCACTCCGACTTCGAAAGCGGTCGGTGATATGGCGCTGTACATGGTCTCCGGCGGAGTGAGCGCCCAAGACATCCGTAGCGGGAATCGCGAAATCGCCGCGCCTGAGAGCGTTATGGATTTGCTCAGCGGCGCGATGGGACAACCGCCGGGTGGTTTTCCAAAAGACGTACAAAAGTTGATTCTGCGGGGACGCCCGATCGTCGATGGCCGCCCCGGCGCCACGCTACCACCAGCTGATATTGAAGCCACTCGCGTGAAAGTGACTGGCATCCTGGGCCGCGAAGCCACCGACCGCGAATGCGTTACGCACTTGCTTTATCCTAAAGTCTACGAAGAATTCATCGAGCATCTAAAGTCCTATGGCGACGTCAGTTTTTTGCCCACTCCCTATTTCTTTTACGGTCCCGACACCACAGAAGAGATTTCCGTTGACATCGAAATCGGCAAGCGATTGATTATTCGCTTCCTAGCCGTGGGGCAACCCAAGCCCGACGGTACCCGGACTGTATTCTTCGAGCTGAACGGCCAACCGCGTGAAGTCGAAGTGGTCGATACTAACCTTGAATCCACCATCAC